>JBCNOR010000048.1:0-14737 GCA_039593785.1 Niabella sp.
ATAGTGTAAGCCGCGGCCATAGCCAGGAGCGGTGGTTGCCGTGTAGCCTTGCCAGTATTGCCACTGGACGTTTCCCATAGGCCTATTTTCATCGACTGCAATCACAATGTTGCCTGTGCCGTTCCAATGAAATGGCGTGTCCAACGTCAGCTCCACCCAGGAGTTGGCCTGGCTGACGTCAATTAACGGTAGTGACATTTGAAATACTTTATTCATTGTATTTACAGGTCTCCAATCAGTCTGCAAAACGAAACTGTCAACCGTCGTGTTCCCCATGTATACGGTCCAGTAGTCCCATGTGCCGCAAGGAGTAACATTAACTGTTTTGTATCGGATTTTTGAGATGGTTCCAGCAGTAGTGGCGCCTGCCGCGATCATTTCACCGCGGGTGTAAATGGCCTGGGTATAGGAATAGAAAGCGTCAGAATTGAGCGGTATAGCATTGTTCCATAACGTGCCTGAGCCAATTTGTATGTTAATTTGACCTTTTGCTGCTATACAGAATGTTAGTTGAAATAATAAAAGTAATGGTACGATGCTATTGAGCAACTTTTTCATATTGAGCGCGGTTTTTGGGTTTGAGGAGGACAAAAATACAACTTGAAAATATAAGTCGATCGGAATTACTTAGTTTTCTGATGTGAGTATGTCACGGTTCAGAAGACAGCGCTTGCAGGAATTAGGGGGCTAGTCCTGGTCGATTGGCGTGATAAATGTGCGTGTTACAGGTTCAACAACTTAAGGTTAGGTAAAGTATCTAAGCGAAAGTACTGTCTCACCGAAGATTGGTTACGGACTTTCCACTAACTAACGAAAGCAACCATTGCATCTTAGAACAGTGTGAGTTGGCTGCCATTGCCCTTTATTTCACTTAATTAGCATTTCAAAATCGTTGGATATGGTGATCTTAAAATTTTCTAGATATTACCCCTAATTGTTCTCTTCAATCTTGTACCAGGTTGGAGTATCAGCATACTCGGTAATTCTCTTGCTGAGCCTCTTAATTAACGAAATGTCCGGATGGTTCCGTTCCTCAAGTTTTATAATGTTATACCTGAACTCCCAGCTAGGATTACGGACCCCGCACTCTAACAATTCGTAAATTTTTGACAATGCTTCTGCTCTCCAATTTGGTTCGTACATGAACCTGTAGAACCATAGGCATAGAATGCTGTCTAAGTAGGTGGTTAAGCCAAAAGCCTTATTTAAAAAGGCACTAGCTTCGTTTACTTTATCGAAATAAAAGTGCAAGTCAGCAAGGTTAGCAAAAATTAAGAATTCGCTAAAGAACGGCTCTTTCTCAGACTGCTTGTTCAGATATTCATTATAGAAGTAATTAGCTTGCTCAAAATCACCCAAAAAATTTTTGTATATTAGACCCAACGTTATATAGTCGTTTTCAGCATTCGGTTCTTTTGGCTTCAATATCCTCGCTGCCTCTTCATAATTTTGATAAAGCTCGCATAGTAACATGGCCTTTTTATCAATGACTTCTTTAATGATTTTATTGTCAATTGTTTCAGGAACCAGGTTGTAAAATCTTCTTGCCTTCTCTTCATTTTTTTGGATTGTAAGATAAAACCAAGCAATCCTTATAAGGTGATTAGGGTTCGAAGGTTCTTTGTCAATCTTTTTTAGTAATATTTTTTCTATGGTTCCGTAATCTCGCATTATTAAAAAAACGCCTTCGTCCTGCTCCGCTGCTTCGTTTTCTATCTTCATATCCATAGTCAAAGCTTTGTAAGCTTCTAAAGCAACCTCAATATTTTTTTCGAAATAAACGAAGACGGTGCAAATAATTAGCGCATGATCAGCTTGTAAATTTTCGTATTCAAGCGCCTTTGATAAATAATTGAAACTAGTTTCTTTTTCTTTTCTGACTTGGAGTAAGAAAAGTCCATAAAAGAAATATGGTTCATATGAATCTGGGGAGTATTTTATAGCGCTCTTCAACAAAACCTCGCTAAGGTCGTAATCCCGTTTATTGCGACGTAAAAAATTGGCATAGTCTAAAAGAAAAGAGGCTTCGGTAGGCATTTGAACAACAGACTTCGAATAATATTTATCGGCAAGCTCAATGTTGTGTTTATGCTGTTCTAAATATTTAGCGTAGTGGTTAAGTACAATAGGATAATTCTCTCCATATTTAATCGCTAAATTATAGCAGGTTTCGGCCTCATCATAGTCAGACTTCTCAGATGAAATTTTAGCTTTCAGACTAAGTAAAAGTGGTGCATTGGGAAACCTTTCGAGTGTTTTGTTGATAAGAAATAGCTTATCAACTTTATCTGATACAAATACATCAATGTACAAATAAAGACCCACAGGATCGCTGTTGTTTTGCATTAAGTAATTGACCATATCCGTTGTGCCTTCAACGCTTTTTTCATGGCCCAACCGATGCGAAATTTCAGAATATTGTACTGTCAGTTTATTTATATCAATTTCAAATCGTTTTTTGATAATGCCATCCAATAAATCCAGTTTAAAAATCTGCAATAGCTCATACATGATCTCATCAAAACCGGCGATCTCGACCAAATAAGGATCTGTTTTTTTTGAAAGAAGCTCTTCGATTCTCTTATCTGGAGGATTGCTTTTTCTATAACACCAAAAAAATTTGTCTGGAAGGTCCACTTGGGTAAGATAGTCCATCAGACTACCATCATTACCCGCATATCCAATTACTATCGGAATATATTGATCAAAGACTTTTCGGAGAGGGTTTTTCCAGCTGTCCGCTAAGGTGTTCACCTGATGCGGTTCACTAAAAGGGTTGTAGAATAAGTCGCGATGTATTTTAATTATAAGCGGCCGGTCAGCATACGGTCGGGCATAGTTAGATAAACTTTCATGTCCACAAACAAGAGGCTTTTTCGATGTATAATAATATAAGGACTGTTCAACTAAGGAGTCAAAATTGGTGGTAATAACAACATTGTTTTTTGTATTTGCAAGGACTTGCGCCAGAATAGCATAGCCTATTGACGGGTTCGCATCTCTCATTGCTTCGTATAAAAAATCAAAAGCAGATTGCTTGTCCATTTCAAAACGTTTTAGATAAATTTCCGGATACTTTGAACCAAGATTCGTTTTGTCAATTTGAGCATCTTTCACCCATAGCTCAAAATTTGGAAAAGACATTCGCTGTTCAATTTCTTGAAACCATCTTGCAGCGAGTTCTATGCCCGTTGGTATATTTGAATTCCTTGAAGCGCCAGCGCCTAAAATAAAGCAAAACTTCCTGTCGCCATATTCAGCCGTTGACAGGATATCCTGAATAATTCCAATAAACTCTTTAGTGTTAATCGAGGGTATTTTCATTGTGCCAATTTTCGTAAGCGCTTAGAAACTAAAGATAGATCTTGTGCTACTTCGCGTCCACTTTATTGCTCCCCGTGCCAATAACCATGATCATAAAGAGGGAAAGGCAGCAAATCAGTCGTGACATTTACAGTATCTATACTCTTAGGGGCCGTTCTTGCCTCACATTCCATTGCACTATCTGAGTATTGGTAGTTACGGTCTAGGTAAAAGAAAGTTTGTAATCCCTTGTGATCACAGACTATAACTTTTCCTCCAAAGAGACTCACCGTTAAGGTTTAGTGCGCTTGTAATTTATATAATTAATAGAAAAAAATCAAATCTCTTTAGGTATTTCGCGAAAGCAATGTAGAAACCTAATAAATTAATGTTTCTAAATTACTTCATGTTGCAGAATCGCGTTGTTGCTGTTCAATAAAGGCACGGAAAGAACAGCCGAGATAGACGTAAATATGCGAGATGCTATTGAAAAGTACAGAGGAGAACACTTCTGTAGATTTCTTGCTTTTGAAAGAGAGAAAGTTCTGCAGCAATTTTACAAAAGCAGGATCGTAACCGATATCAAAAATGCTATTACACGACTTCCTAAACTTAGTGACAATTAAAAAGTCTGCAATATTTCCGCTATGATTAGCGGCAATCTTATGGTTTACAAAAAGGACCCCGGAGAGTAGATTAAGGTCTTGTTGCTAAAGCTGCAGAAGCCTTCTTTAAAATTCAGTGGCAACGGAAATGGAAGACTTCGAAGGAGCTTCTGATCCGGAGCAGGAAGATGGTGGCCAGTCGATGATGCTGGAGCTAAAGAGTGAACCTATAATCCGGTAAAATATCTACTGAGGTAAAAGGGCGAGGTTACTGTTCAGCAGCCGAAAATCATCCATAGAAGTACCTCAAAAGCGGGTACAATCTTCTTTAAATTTTAGGACTTTTAACTGTCACTCCGCATATAAAAATTCCGGATGGCACAAATGGAGATACCACCGCACATTGCCTCTATCGCCGGCTTATAATTTTGCAGATCTGTTTCAGCCAAAGACTTTTGACATTTTGCATTCCACACCATAGCAAAGCTTTCTATAAATATAGATGCAAATTGCTTGAGTTGTATACGTTGCTAATGTTCTAAATAAAGCTTTACGGTTTCCCGAACGTCTTTTATTGAAAAGGGCTTGGCAACAGCTGCAAATTGATCGCCTTATCGAACTCATTCGTTATTTAATAGACTCCAGCCATATTTCCGAAGGAGTGATAAGTCTCACATTGGAAAAAGTGGATTTAAAGGAACTTTTAATAGAAAAGGTCGAAGAATTTAAGAGAACGGGCAGCCACTTCTTTGATCTGATATTGGAAGATGTACCAATGGTGATTGCAGACCGAGACCGAATAGCACAGGTTATTGTGCATCTTATTGGTAATGCTGTTAAGTACTCGCCTCCCCAAACGCGGGTTACCATCAAAAGCAGAGCGCGTATCGGGGGAGTTGAGATAACTATTAAAGACCGGGGTATGGGTATTGATCCTGCTTATCATGAGAAAATCTTTGAGCGTTTTTACCGCGTCAAAAATGAGGATAAGGATAACGGTTCCGGTATGGGACTGGGACTTTATACTTCTTCACAGATACTGCGCAAGCATGGAGGCTCTATTCATGTACGAAGTATAATAGGGCAGGGCTCTGAATTTATATTCTTTGTACCATATCATTATAATGTAAACCAAAATGAAAAAAATAGTGGTGATTGAAAGGCAGGGGCCTTTGAGAGGTCTGATAGGTTTGGTCATGCATGGCGATTATGAAGTTGATGGATTTTTAGATGAGGATCGGATTGCAAGTCATGAATTTGATCCACCTGATCTATTCGTAGTAGATCAACGCCGTGAGAATGAGCATGATATTGAACTCTGTCGTTTTATTAAAGACGATCAACGCTATAGGAACGTTCCTGTTATAGTATTATCAAGTGGCCAGGAATCGGATGAGCATGTCATCGCGGCTGGCGCAAAAGCTTGTCTCCGTAAACCATTTTCTTTAAAAGGTCTTCGTGATATAATTAATGCAGCTGCAAGCAGGGAATTTACTATCCGGTAAATAATGCCGGAACGTAGTTTTAAAGGGGATTATTAGCTACAATTCTGTCGTTGGCTTCGCTGGTGCACTTTCCTGACCCTGGATACCAATAAGCCGAGCAAAACTAATCCAGCTCCAACCGCCATTCGTTTTACCATACGCTTACGGTTGTATTTCCACTGAGCTTTCCATCCTTTTTCCAGGAGAATATTGGGGATATGACCTCTGCTAAGGTCTTGAAAAATGCCTTCCACCACATTAATACGATCTGCCAGCAAAAGTGACAACCAGTGCATCAGATTAGACTCACTATACCGGAAAGCGTAGCGTCTTATTTGACCACTTAATCCTGATGGCGGAGCAATTGTTCCGTATACCGCGGTCATGTAGGGGCGTTCGTTGGAATGCAGTATTTCCTTTTCGGAAATTTGCAATGTCGGCCTTGCAATGGATAGCTGATTTTCCGGACTTTTTTTTATCGGGTAAGTCGGATTATTAGCTGGATCCGCGTCTACTCCCCAGCCTTTGATATGACTATATTTTTCATGTTGTTGTTGTTTCATAACTGCATTAATCAGGGATTAAAATAGGTTTAATACATCCGTCTAGTTTAAAGGCAAAAATATTATAAGCATCTGCTACATCTTTGAGAGGTATTTTATGCGTGACAATAGCTTTGGGATCAATAAGTCCGTTTTGGATATGCGCAATCAATTTAGGGAGCAGCCGCTTTACAGAAGTCTGATTAGCCCGGATAGTAATACCCTTATTGACAACGTTACCGATGGGGATAAAGTTTCCCGTGGGCCCATACACACCGACGATGGAAACGATGCCACCTTTTTTAACAGAGTTGATCGCCCAGTGCAGGGCGGTGGCTGCACCGGCCTGCAACATCATTTTTTTTCCGGTGACTGCATGAAGCGCACTGCCCGATGCATCCGCACCCACTGCATCAATGCATACATCTGCGCCTAGCCATCCCGTAATCCGCTTCAAAAATAAAACAGGGTCTCCGAGCGACCTGAAATTATAGGCTTCACATTGCGCATAGTTTCTGGCGAATTCCAACCTGAATTCGACATGGTCTATAACTATAACTCTCCCTGCTCCAAATAGCCAGGCACATTTCGCAGCCATAATACCAACCGGTCCTGCTCCGAATATTACCACGGTATCGCCTTTTTGAATGCCACCCATTTCTGCCGCCTGGTATCCTGTGGGTAATACGTCCGTTAATAAGACCGCATCATCATGATCCATCCATTCAGGTATTGTAATCGGGCTTACGTCGGCATAAGGAACGCGTACATATTCGGCCTGGCCGCCATCATAACCTCCGGCTGTATGTGAGTATCCGAAAATTCCTCCAACTGCAGTAGCTTCAGGATTTGATTCGTGACAATTACCGAAAAGTTGCTGCCTGCAAAAAACGCAATCCCCGCATGCGACATTGAATGGTACTAAAATGTGATCGCCGACTTTTAATTTTTGAACCGATGAGCCAATCTCCACCACAACGCCGATAAATTCATGTCCGAAGGTTGTGCCAACCCGTGTGTCAGGCACAAGACCGTTGTATAAATGCAGATCAGAGCCACATATACAAGATCTCGTTACCTTTATAATGGCGTCACCAGGATGTTCTATCTCTGGTGTGGGTTTTTGAGAGGCACGAACCCGCCGTGGTCCTCTGTAGTTCATTGCCAACATAGTCTATTGTTTATTGCTGTGATTGACTGTCGATTCGTTGTTCCGCGATAAAGGCTGTTATAGAAGCTCAGTGGCAAAAGAAGTGCCATGGCCGCGTTAGGTCTTATTGGTTGATTTTCAAATCTTGTCAAGTTACACTGAAGCTTAAAATTTGTAACATAGTGTATGCTCTTACACAAATGGTGTAATCTAAACCTCGGAGGGCCTGGAGCTACACCTGTAAGATGATAAGCTGGGGTTTGCCTCTCTCTTGAAAAATTTGCTCTGCAGAATTTAGATCTTCCCTGGTGTCCGGGGCTTCGTTCAATTAGATTTTGAACAGGTTGAGGAGATTACATTCGTTTGAATATTACGAGGAGCGTGTTTTAAGAAACGTAGGCATATTGATATAACTGGAGTTGGGCCGATTTTAGTAAAGCAGCTGTGTGGTCAACAGGAGTTTTATTTTTCAAAAACGACAGCCTCCGGATCAACCCCTTTTTGGAATAGTATATCTGAAATACTTTTGATCATCCCATCGGGGCCGCAGATATAAAACTGCCGGTTAAAATGATCAATATGTGTATTGAGGAAAGATTCATTAATATAATCATTGAAGGTAATCCGGGCTTTCTGTACCGGTAATAACAAATAAGGCATCCTTTCCCAGGATCTTCGTTAGTTCCTTTTGATAAATAATATCCTGTGGTGTTTTATTAGAGAAAAATAATTTATTACCTGAGGTAAGTCCTTTTTTGTGAAGCTGCCGCAGAATGGCCATGAAAGACGTAATACCTGCGCCGCCAGCGATAAAATATCCCTGGCCTTTATAACTGATAGCGCCCCATGGATCATCAATGATCAATTCGTCGCCCGGCTTTAATTGCCCGATCTGGTTCGTTACACCATCGTGATCGTTATAGCACTTAATAGTAAATTCAAGATAAGGATCCTCATTTAGGCTGGTAAAAGTGAATGGTCTTTTTTCAGATGCCCAGCCATCCTTGTTAACGGCTGCTTCCGCTGCCTGCCCGGGAGTGAATACATAGCCATCTGGTTTTTCCAACCTGATGCAACGGACATCGTGAGTTACATGGCTTGCCGATACGATCTTAAGGATGTGTTCCATGACTATTTTATTATAAGGTCAACATTGCATATAATTGGCTGCTTATTTCCTGCCGAAGGAACCGCCCGTGCATACTGCTGGTAACAGTAGTGCAGCCTGTGTTATTCACACCTCTCGAAGCCACACACAAATGTTCCGCGTTAATGATCACCGCCACATCTTCGATCTGCATCACAGCTTTTAAGTAAGCTGCAATCTGTATGGTTAGTCTTTCCTGTATTTGAGGACGTTTGGAAAATACTGCGCAATCCGGTTTAGTTTGGAAAGACCAATAACTTCGCCTTTTGATATGTATGCAATATGCACTTTGCCAACTATCGGGACAAAATGATGTTCGCAATAAGAATATAAAGGTATATTCTTTTCGAGCACGATCTCATTATATTTAAATTTGTTTTTAAACAAGGTTACGGAGGGCTCATTCAGTGGGTTTAAACCTGAGAATGCCTCATTAATAAACATTTTGGCTACTCTGAGCGGTGTGTCCTTCAGGCTGTCTTCTTCCAGGTCCAAACCCAATGCCAGCATAATCTTGCCGAAATGATGTTCTATTGTTTTTATCTGTTCGTTTTCTGAAAGAAGAGCCTTTGTTTCACTTACCGGCAAGTCTTCTGTTATATCATGCATAGTAGCTTATTGTTTTTGTTTTTGCATTTGGGTAAGCTGTGTCAGGGTGTAAGCACCTATGGCCATTACCAGGTCCCGTACTGCAACATCAAGGTATTGACCGCCTATCATCAGCTGCAACGCAATACAGATAAGCCATGTCATCACAATATATGCGCCCGTAAGCGGGCGTAAAAGCACAATGAGCCCTGCAACGATCTCTATAACACCCACAGCTTTCAAAAAAATGGGTGGATCGACGGGAAGAAGATTTGAATCAGTAACCAAATAGCTGGACCAGTTGGTAAGCAGGTTCGTAAATTTATCCAACCCTGCTACAACAGGAACGATGCCAAATGTAAGCTTCAGCACTTGCTGTAATTGATTGATAGTTGCCATGATGAATTATTTTTAATATATAAATTAGAGTAATGGTATTGCAAAAGGTTACAAAACAGGAACAATTAAATAGAAGCAATAATTGTTTTAAAGCGAAACATCAGGGCTGGTTATCATATTTTGTAACCTTTTGTTTCTTTCTTTATCTAATAAATTATGACAGGTCAATCGCAAATGCGCTCAGAGCAGCTTCCTGATGATGAAATGATAGCCCGGATACTCGCAGGCGAGCAAAGGATGTTTGAGCCGCTCATGAGAAAATATAATCAACGGCTATATCGCATTGGTATGTCTGTTCTCGAAAATGAAGCAGAAGCGGAGGATGCCATGCAAGCCACATATATCAGCGCTTATGAGCATTTATCTGGTTTTGAGAAACGCTCCGCATTTGGAACCTGGCTGATGAGGATCATGCTGAACCAATGCTATCAACAAAAACATAAAAAAAAGAAGTTCCTTTCCAGCTTCGAATCATCAGATAATTTCATAGATATGAAAACGCCTGCGAATGAATTAGCCAATAAAGAGCTTAGCAGCATCTTGCAAAATGCGATTGAGCATTTGCCGGAAAAATACCGGCTCGTTTTTGTAATGAGGGAAATGGAACATATGTCTGTTCGGGAAACGGCAACAGTATTAGATATAGAAGAGCCCAATGTAAAAGTACGGTTGAATAGAGCAAAAGGCATGCTTCGGGAACATCTGAGCAGCTATATGCAGGACCATGTATATACTTTCCATCTGAACAGGTGCGATCGAATTGTCAGCCAGGTTATGCAACATCTGGAGATTTTATGAACGGCATCACCATGATAATAGGATATCAGCATTTTTATCCGGTAATAAATACTTTTACAATATTGTATTATAAAATCATTCTGTTTTTGTTTGAAATAGCAAAGGCCTTCCAAGCCAGGAGGGCCTTTGCTATCGTTGCCCGTTATTCACCTTCAACGAAATCCCGCTTTTGCGATTTACGGGTTCGCACGGGAGTGCCATCCATCTTTACGATTCTAGGCATAAAACGTCCCACGATGTCTACCAGCGACTTTTGCCCTTTCATCACTTCTTCAATATTCTTATAAGCAAATGGTGCTTCGTCCAGGCCCCCGCCTAACAAGGTTACATTGTGTTTGACCAGCTCATCTCTCAGCTGCTTTTCCGTAATGCTTTGCATGGCTTTGGTCCGGCTCAGCTTTCTGCCGGCGCCATGCGAGGCTGAAAAGATAGACGCTGCTTCACCTTTACCTTTTACAATGAAACCTGGTGCTGTCATACTACCCGGTATAATACCCAGCACATTTTTACCCGCAGGCGTAGCACCTTTACGATGTACGATTACCTCTTTACCGTCCAGTACTTCTTTCCAGGCAAAATTGTGGTGGTTTTCAACCCGCTTCAGAGGTTTACGACCCAGCTGGCGTGCTATTTTATCATGGATGATATGGTGACAGGCAGAAGCGTAGTCGCCTGCAAGATTCATGGCCAGCCAGTATTCCTGTCCTTCCGCTTCCGCCATGTCCAGCCAGGCCAGGTTTTTAGCTTCTTGTGGCAAACGTCTTTTACTGATCGCCACTTTCGTATAGTGATTGGCAATATTGGCGCCCAGACCTCTTGAACCCGAGTGTGATAATAGTCCCAGGTACTTCCCGGCAGGCAGTTGCAGCGTGTTATCAGCTTCATCAATGCTCACTTCACCAAATTCAACGAAATGGTTGCCACTTCCGCTAGTGCCCAGTTGTTTCCAGGCTCGCCCATGCAACTGCTTTAATAATGGCAGTAGTCCAAAAGCCTCATGGTCCATTACCTCGTGGTCGGCCGCCTGTTTAAACTGGGCGCCGCTACCAAATAATGTCGCTTCGTTGATCTCCCTCGCGAAATAATGCTCGCGTTGTACCAGCTCCTGCGGATTAATGTCAAAAATACTCAGGCACATCCGGCAGCCAATATCCACGCCAACACCGTAAGGGATTACAGCGTTTTCAGTAGCCAGTACGCCTCCAATAGGCAAGCCGTAGCCATGATGGGCATCCGGCATTAGTGCGCCAGCTATGGCTACAGGGAGTTTGGCCGCCGTATACATCTGGTGCATCGCTCCCTCTTCAATATGTTCCTGCCCGAAAATATTAAATGGGATACCTGTTTGATTTAGCGAAATACTATTGTGCTCCAACTCCTGTTGCGGCAACAGCTGACTGGCAATGGTTCCTAATACCTCATCAGTGCTATAGTCCTGAGGTGAAGCCAGTATTTTGCCTAAAACAGCCAGCGCTGTTTCTTTACTCTCATGTTTGTATGCTTTTTGCATTACATGCATAGCGATTGAAATAACAGGTCCCTCAGGATAGCCTATATTTCTCAATTCTTTTCCGGTTAAGCTTAATTTGCTCATAAAATATTTTTTTTGAACGGAAGCATATCCCGTTCCTTGATAATGTAAAATTGGGGTATTGCTGTGCAATGTTTTTGCACAGTTTATTTTTTTGTTGGCAGCTGTTGGCTTACGCTGCCGGTGTTGTTCGATATGTAATTAGAGTACTCGCATAGCGGTTATTAATACGGGATGGGGAATTAGGTAACCCTGAAAAAGTATATTTCCTGATATTAGTGTTTATTTTCTTATTATGTAACGTAAAAACTACCGAGGTTTTATAAAATTAACTATGCAATAGTTCTGCATAAAGCATTTTATCCCCCCCCCAAAAAAATAACTCAATCAACATATAAGTTCTAGAAATGCTTCTTTAAAATACATCCGACACTTTCGCATCGGATGTATTCTATTTTTGTGGCATAAAGATCTGCCTGAGCTGTTCTATCAGGGCTCCGTTCCCGTTGACGCTGATCGTGCTGATCTTGTCAGCGATTTTTTCAACGTATTCCAGTTCCTTCAGCTTCCACAGCACTGCATTTTCTTCCATTAGCTTTGCCGTGTTTAACAGGCTCCTGGTGCTGGCTGTTTCTTCCCGCCTGGTAATAGTATTGGCTTGTGCCTTCTTTTCAGCTATCAGTACCTGGTTCATGATCTCCTTTACATCCCCTGGCAGAATGATATCCCTGATGCCAAAGTTTAATATTTCAACACCTAATGCCATAGCCTGTTCCTGAACTGACTGCATTACAAATGCGCCGATGGCGTCTTTCTTTTCCAATAGCTCGTCAAAACCATATCCGGAAACGTATTCCCGCAATGCCAGTTGTAGTGCTACATATAATTGCTTGTCGTAGTCTTTGTTGTGCAGGATGGCTTTTTCAATATCGGTAACCCTGAACTGTGCCCACGCATTGATCCGTAAAGACGCTTTATCTTTGGTTAAAATTTCCTGCCCGTTGATCTCAAGCTGTTGTTGCCGGGTATCGACCCTTGCAATAAATACCGGTATCGGGTTTTTCCACCAATAGTATACGCCGCTGTCAAGCAGGCTATCGTATTTGCCATCTACAAATAACACCGCCTTTTCAAAGCTTTCAATGGTTGCAGTTCTTACGAAAGGCTGCACCAATGCGTGTTGCAGCAGGCTTCTGTCTATATGGGCCGGAATATCCAGAACAGTAGTATTGACCTTTATAAAATTATACTCAATAGCCGCCGTTTTCCAAAACGCATATGCTCCGGCCTTTAAAACTGCTTTCAGGATGCCACTTTCAAACTGTAATACCAGCTCCTGGTCATTTACGGTAAATACTTCCAGCATGGCGGCCAACTCCTGGTCTTGCAATAACAGGTTCAATGCTATAGGAGGTGTAAAAGCTCCCTGCCGGTTGTAAATAGTAGCGGTTTCATTCCACAACCAGTAGCTGCCTTCGGTTAATGCCCTTTGGTACACATCGTTCTTAAATACCAGCCCGGCTTGGTAAGTATTGATTTTTACCCTTTTCATCTGTCTATTGTTTTTGGTTTTAAAACTTATTGATAACAGTAAGCATTCCGGAACGGCAACCGTTACGCGGCGGAGAAAAGCGAACTGGAATTTCAGGTCATCAGGTTCTTCAAAATATACAACAGCAACAGATACTGTGGCATTCTAATGAAAAAGCGAATGCTTTTCATCCCAGGTTATCTTTTCTGCAGGCCCGCTCCGGTGGAGACTATCATTTTTTGTTTAAGAAATAGCCCCCGGCCGCCCGTCGCTTTACTGAACGCATTGGTATAGCAGTGCGTGCTGCTGTTTGACGATCCAGATTAACAGTCTGGTGTTCTACCATTGAACTACCCGGCTTGACCGGGGCGGGATTCGAACCCGCAACTACTCTGTTGCTCTACCCGATTGAGCTATTTCGTACGAAACGAAAGGGGGAGTCGAACCCCCGACACACAGAACCTGGCGCCATGCTTCGTGTATCCATAACAGCATACAAAACGTTACTACGCCTGCACTGCGCTGCCTTTAAAACAGCCACCCGGTTTATGTATACCGTAGCGATAGCTAATTTTGCCTTGCGGCAATATCTTTGATCAAAGAACTTTTGTCACTCTTATGGGATTCGAACCCATACTTCGCATTGCGACAGACCGGCTCTAAATGCGCTTCCCTACTTATCTATAAGACCTTCGGTGCAACTGCAAAATCTATTCGTATAAACGCAAGGTCTAAACGCTATCATCCGGCCACTCCACGGTTACGTTTAACTTTTACCGCAGCACTTCCCTTTGTTCTAAAGAGCGATTGTTTTGTTGAACAAAGATTTGTTTTCTACTATGCAATCATTTTGCACAGTAGAAATTATTCTTTATTTTTCTTAAAAAAAGTTCATGCCTGTTAATCGAAATGCATTGATCCGTTATAGAACGATCGATAAATGTCTTCAAAACCGTCGTCGTAAGTGGACCATTGAAAATTTGATGGATGCCTGCTCAGATGCCTTATACGAATATGAAGGCATCGATAAACCGATCAGTTTGCGTACCATTCGAATGGACTTAAACGCCATGCGAAGTGACAAGCTGGGTTACAATGCACCTATTATTGTCATCGATAAAAAGTATTACACTTACGAAGACCCCGATTACGCGATCACCGATATTCCCCTCACCACACAGGATTTGGGTGTGTTGCAGGAAATATCCCAGTTGCTCCGCCAGTTCAAAGGTTTCAGTCATTTTAATGAAATGAATGAAATGCTGTATAAACTGGAGGATAAGATCTATAGTGAGCACCACGATCAGCATGCTGTTATTGATTTTGAAAAGAATGAGCAGCTTACGGGTATCGACTGGCTGGATCCCCTGCATAAGGCAATCATCAATAAACAAACATTGAAGCTTACTTATCAATCTTTCAAAGCCCGGCAGGCAGCGGATATTGTTCTGTATCCTTATTTATTAAAAGAGTACCGCAACCGCTGGTTCCTGCTGGCTATGAACCGCAAGGGGAAGGAGATTGCTATTTTTGCATTAGACAGGATACAGGCCATTGCTTTATTACCTGAAGAGCCTGTGAAGCGGGCGTTCTCCACCTTGACCATGTAGAACAGCTTGGACTGCGCATCGCGGCCGAGCGAGAGCTGGGTCATCACAC
>JBCNOR010000480.1:0-4397 GCA_039593785.1 Niabella sp.
GGACCTATACCTTTTCAGTATATATCCCTTCCGGTTTATCGCCTGATGTCAACACTATTTTCGCCCAATGGCATGGAATGCCTTCCCGAACGCTGGTGCAGGATCCCTCAGGTAAAATCATGCAAATTACACCAGAGCAGTTTGCAGGCTTAAGCGATAGCGTGGTATTTGCAAAAGACCAGGGACATGAAAAAATAAAAACAGTAAATAATAACGGCAGAGTGGATTTCAAAGCAGGTAAGAAAAACGGCTGGAAGATCGAGCAGGGCGGATACCCGCCGCTGGCATTCGGGTTTTCCAATAATATGTTTTATATAAAAGCCAATTCAGACAGCAAATGGATGACCGATAAAACCGACCGAACATTGGCCAACCCCGGTAAAGATGGCATTATGAAGCCGGTGAGCTCGGCATATAAGATCTCGACCATAGCCTATAAAAGTGCATTTAATTCTTTTCCTAAAAATACCTGGGTTACATTTACGGTAGCGATCGACTGGTCGGTATATGACGGGCCCGGTAATAAAATGAAACAGCCCGGTAAGCTGGATGTGCTGATGCAATACCATAACGGTAAAAAACAGGTGAGCAATCATATTGTCAACAATCAAACTATCGCCATCGGGAGAAATGACGATAGCGGTTATTATTTTAAGTTTGGCATTTACCGCGTTGGAAGCAGCACGGTACCCGTTGTTTACAATCTTGCAGGGTACAGCCAGGAACAACGATAAAGGAAAATAAAAGATGAAGCAGTTAAAACTACAATCCATCGTAAAACGGGCTTTACATACTGTTTTGCTATTGTTATTACTAAGCGGTGTTGCACATGCACAGCGTCCGAATATTGTATTGATCCTTTCGGATGATCATGCTTTTCAAACCATTAGCGCCTATGGTAACCGGCAAATACAAACGCCTGGCATAGACCGGTTGGCAAAGGAAGGCGCCTTGTTTAACAGAGCTTATGTAACGAATTCCATTTGCGGACCCAGCCGTGCCAGTATTCTCACCGGCACTTACAGCCATATCAACGGATTTAAAGATAACGTAAGCTTTAATTTTAATTTTAACCAGGAAAGCTTTGCCAAAGCTTTACAGCAGGCAGGGTATCAGACCGCCTGGATCGGCAAGATGCACCTGGGTGACAGTATTCCGCAGGGGCTGGACTACTACAGCATCCTTCCCGGACAGGGACAATACTATAACCCTGATTTTATACAAACCGGTAATACTACCCGGCGTTACCAGGGTTATGTTACAGACATTATTACTGAAGAAGCGGAAGGCTGGCTGGAGCGCCGCGACCCGTCTAAACCATTCTGCCTGGTTATAGGACATAAAGCTACGCACCGCACCTGGATGCCCGCCCTGGAAGACCTGGGCAGGTATGACAGTATGAACTTCGATTTACCACCCACTTTTTTTGACAACTATAAAACACGTAAAGCAGCAGCAGTACAGGATATGACCATTGCTAAAACGATGCGCATGGCACATGACCTGAAGATATATGAACCGGGGGATGCAAGCGTTATTGAAAACAGTGTAAAGCGGATGACTGCAGACCAGCAAAAACAGTGGTTTGCTTATTATGATAAAGTAAAAGCAGACCTGGATGCCCGGGCGCCAAAGGGAAATGCGCTGACTGAATGGAAATTTCAGCGCTATATGAAAGATTACCTGTCTACCGCGGCTTCGCTGGATCGTAATATCGGTAAGACCCTGGACTACCTGGATCAAAAAGGTCTTTCCCAAAATACACTCGTTATTTATATGTCTGACCAGGGGTTTTATATGGGCGAGCACGGATGGTTTGATAAACGCTTTATGTATGAAGAATCTTTCAGAACACCGATGCTTATGCGATATCCCGGTGTGATCAAACCCGGCAGCATCATCAACAACTATGTGATGAATATCGACCTGGCTCCTACTTTCATTGAGCTGGCTGGCGGCGTAACTCCTAAGCGGATGCAGGGCGTTTCCTTTTTACCACTGCTGCAAAATAAAAAATATACAGGGCGCAATACCTTGTATTATCATTATTATGAAAACGGCGAACATGCCGTATCACCCCATTTTGGCATTAAAACCAAACGATATAAACTTATCCGCTTTTATAATAAGATCGAAAACTGGGAATTATTCGACCTTGAAAAAGACCCGCGGGAAATGAACAATATTTATTCCGACCCTAAGATGACAACTGTTGTAACATCTTTAAAGAAAGAGCTGGCCAAACAGATTGAACATTATGATGATAAAGAAGCTGCGGCTATTCTCAAAACCGGGAAGTAAAAAATATAGAAAGTTATATGAGACCGATACAAGTGTTTGATAACAGAATGGAAGGTTCAAGGGCCATTGCACGATATATAGCCCATTTGGTAAAGCGCCGGCAGGAAGAGCATAAACCCGTTGTATTGGGTTTGGCTACCGGTAGTACACCCATTGGAGTATATGAGGAGCTAGTAAGAATACATAAAACTGAAGGTCTTAGTTTTAAGCATGTAGTTACTTTTAACCTGGATGAGTACTATCCCATGAGGCCGTCCAGTCAACAGAGTTATGCATGGTTTATGCACCATCATCTTTTTAATCATATTGATATACCTGCACAAAATATTCATATCCCTGATGGCGCCCTTGCCAAAAATCATATACCTGCTTTTTGCCGCGGGTATGAAGCCCGGATAAAGGATGCCGGTGGTATCGATTTACAGCTATTAGGCATTGGTCGTACCGGGCATATCGGCTTTAACGAGCCACCTGTCAGCGCTGACACCACTACAAGACTGGTGCCTTTGCACCCGGTTACAATTGAGGAAACAACCAGGGACTTTGGCGGCATACCATTTACTCCCGCAGAAGCCATTACCGTAGGCATATCTACGATCATGCAGGCAAGAGAAATTATTATAGCAGGCTGGGGATCCAATAAAGCAGCTATTATTAAAAAAGCGATAGAAGCTCCTGTTGATGAGCAGATACCGGCATCCTACCTGCAAACACATACTTCGGTAAAATGGGTACTGGACAAAGAGGCAGCGGCTGAACTATCAGAAATGACCATGCCGGCCGAAGCATAAAAGTTTGACGTATTTATTAAACCATGCAATAAAAATATGCAGTTAAAGATAAGCGTGTACCTGGCCGTGCTGTTGGCATTATTTGCAACAACCGGTATTGTAGCACAAAAAAACACGGCGGCTGAAAAAATTGTTACCGGCCGATATGGTTTTGAAACAGATGCTGATACTGAAAACTGGCAGGCACAAAACAGCACCCTTCATATTTCATCGGAACACTATAAAGAGGGACAACACTCGCTTTGCTGGAACTGGAAAAAAAATGCCTCGCTGGAAATTAATCATCTGAAAGGATTGAAGGAAGCAGGCATACCCTATCCCGGAGGCATTCCCGAAATGTATGAACCATCGTTTTATGCCCCGGACCGGTTTGGCGGCATTAAGATCTGGTTATACCAGGAAAAGCCAAGCTCCGGTCAGCTGGTTTTCCAGGTGGGAAGCAGCCTGGCTACAGCAAAGCATGCTCCCAAATACCGGTTTCCTGTTAACCTCAATTTTACCGGCTGGCGAACAGTATGGGTGTGCTTTGAAGAAGATGCCAAAGTACCGGGATATAAAGGAAGTGATGACTTGCAGGCTATGGTTATACTGCCGGAAAATGTTAAGTCAAATGAAGGAAAACTGTTTATTGATCACCTGACATTGCTCAATTTTGTTTCGAATAAAAGAAGCTCTGATCTTCAATTTGAAAATAAAAAAAGAAATCTCCGGTCTGCTGACGGCTACGAAATATTAAAACCTTTTAAAGCATATAACACCGCTGTTTTTAACAGACCGGTAAATGCAAGTGAACTGGCAGCTGAAACCGGCAGGATTGCAGACCGTTTGGAATTTTTGATATTGGGAGACCAAAGCACCGACTGGAAGCAAAGAAATACGGGGATAGAAAATGTGATGCAGGGTAAATTAAAAGCAGCGCAAAACACCTACAACCAATTAAAGATAAAAAGAGAGAACGGTACTGTCAACGGAGTTCCCTTATTCGCCATCCGCGATGAGCATCCGGCCCCAGAGGGCCAGGTATTTGACAATGTTGCGCAAACCCTCTTGTTTCCTTTAGCTGTAGATTACCGGATCAACAAAAACACTTCATCCAAAGAGCAGCTGCTGGCTGCATTGGATTACTTTCTTGACCAGGGCTGGGCTTCGGGAAGCGCTATCGGAACGGTTGACCATGTGATACGCTTAACTCCTATTGCCACTGCTATTTTCCTGGTGCGGGACGAGTTAAAAGCGGTAGGTCTCACTCTCATTGAAAAATGGGTCGTCAACAATGTCGTACAGGTTGCTCTTGCCTCTCCCGAG
>JBCNOR010000481.1:0-4396 GCA_039593785.1 Niabella sp.
GCTGCCGCCACCGCGCGCAGCCTCTTCCCAGAACTCAGCCGCCCGCTTGCTGAGCGGCCCGGCCTCTCTGCTCGCAGGTAGGACAAGCGCCCAAAGGATTATTAAAAGAAAAAAGATTAGGTTGCGGCTCTTCAAACACGATACCGTCCAGCTCAAAGCGGCTATTAAAATTCAGTAGCTTTTTCTTCCCGGTTTGCGGAATCACTTCTACATATACATCCCCCTCTCCCTCGTAAAAAGCAGTTCCAATCGAATCTCCCAGGCGATGGATGTCATCTTCATCAAAATCTTTTACCACAATACGATCTATCAGAATATAGGCGCTTTCTTTTTTACCTTTTCCCACCTGGAAGAGTTTGGTTACCGCAGCGGCGTCCATTTCTAAAAAATCCTCAATCCTCTTTACCGCCATCCCTTCGCCAGCCTCATTATTATCCATCGCAATCCGGCTAAAGCCCTTCTGCATGAGTATGTTCAGCTCTTCCTTGATATCCCGATTACGGTGTTGTTTAAATTTAACCAGTATAAAAACTTTATCGCCCTCCTGTAGATTCCGGATAGCTTCTACAACATCTGCAACATCATCTTTCTTCACCTCCTGGCCTGATACGGGAGAAATGGTTACACCAGCCCGCGCAAACAGCAATCTTAAATAATCATAGATCTCCGTCATCGTACCTACCGTACTACGGGGGGTACGGGTAATTACTTTTTGCTCTATAGCTATGGCAGGGCACAATCCTTTAATATAATCGACCTCCGGCTTATTCATACGGTTCAGGAATTGCCTTGCATAAGCACTGAGGCTTTCCGCATACCGCCGCTGTCCCTCAGCATACAGGGTATCTATAGTCAATGAAGATTTTCCCGAACCGGAAACACCTGTAACTACAATAAATTTGTTTCTTGGAATACTAACGGTTACATCTTTTAGATTATGAACTTTAGCCCCTTTTATCAGTATTTCACCGCTTGATTTTTTCTGTGCCGCCATTATTAAGTTTTACCTATACAGCTTACAAAAGTAGCTGCAAAATTGTTTAGAAATACTTTGTTTTTCGGGCTTTTTAGCCGGTTTATGCAACAGAAAATGCATTACTCCCGGTTTCCGGCCAGGAAAAATATTATTATTGATAATCAACAGTTTGTTAACAAATAATTGTAATTTTAACAAAATTTTTAACACTTTTGGGCAATTTTTTGGGTGATTTGCATCCGTAGCAATACAGGGATAAAGGTACATGGGAAGAAACAGGGTGCTACAACTATTTTAATCATTTCAGAAAGTAATGACTACAGATATAAAAAAGAGCGACAACGAGCTTATACACTTGTTTACAAGTGGTAACGAATCGGCACTCGATTCATTACTGGAGAGGTACAAGGATAAGCTTTTTAATACGATACTTTTTATTGTTAAGGATAAATACCACGCTGAAGATATTTCGCAGGATGTTTTTATTAAAATTATAGAAACCCTGAAAAGTGGTAAATACAAGGAAGAAGGTAAGTTCCTGCCCTGGGCTATGCGCATTGCGCATAATCTCTGCGTTGATTATTTCAGAAAGCTCAAACGCTTTCCTTTTGCAAAAAGTAATACAGATAATGAAGTGCTGGACACTATTAACTGTACCGAACAAAATGCAGAAGATAAGATTATCAAAGTGCAAAGCATGGGTAAAGCTAAAGACCTTCTGGAGCAATTACCTGAAGAGCAAAGAGAGGTAATCATATTGAGACATTTTGCGAACCTTAGCTTTAAAGAAATTGCAGACATGACCGGATGCAGTATCAATACAGCATTGGGCAGAATGCGTTACGGATTAATGAATTTAAGGAAGCTAATGACGGGAAAATAGTTTTAACAATTATTAAAGCATTGCTACTAAAACATTTCCGGCATTAGATTCGTTAGTATAGGAAACAAATACGACCGATAGTTTTAACATACTGTCATCTTGTGTTTCCGATAGGACAAAAGAAATTCGCTAAATCCTTGTGAATTATTCTTGCCGAAGCCAACCGGTTTACACAGGATGACGACTAATTGAGCCGCTGATGAATCAGCGGTTTTTTATTTGTCTATAACAATTTTTGTATCGCCCGATACACGGCTAATATGACAACAGTCATGTACAATTTTAAATACTCTGTCTGCAACAGCCTTATTATCCAGGTACCCTTTAAACACAAAATCATCACCACATACTGAGGTCTCCCCTATATAGGCATCAGAATACATTAAATAAACGCCGGGCATATAAGACACACCTGGTGATGGCTGCCATTTGCTATTATCAAGTATTACTTTTTGATCTCTTGCTCGTATAACTTTAAAACTATCCAGCTCCACTCCGGCGCCTGCCCGGTCAACAACCTGCACCATCAGGCTCCGGAATTCCTCTGTGCATACCCGGTTTGGCTTACATCCCGACTCGCAGTCATCCTCAACCCTAGAGTTTTTATTACACGCCAGTATTACCAGGCTAATAAAAAGTGTAGTAACAATTGACAACCTCATCGTAGTGATTTTAAAGTAATATTATTAAAGACGTAAGCAACTACCCATTCGCAGCAGTTTTATAACTATTTCGCTTCCGCCCTGTCAGACTCGTCGATTATATACTCCCTTCGTACAATATTTCCCGCGGCATCCTTTGTTTTAACCCATTGCTCATCTTTAAAAAGATTGGCTATATCGGCTTCGCAGCTAGTCTTTCTTTCAGCATCCGGGAAAAGCCAGTAATATAAACCACAGGAAGTATCGATTTTTTCTTTGCCGCTTATAGTTACTTTAACCAGATTTTTCTGATAACGGGGATCTGACTCGCTCAAAAACCGGGGGCCGCAATTAGCTGTACATATAAATACCGAAGTTTCGTAGGCTTTTCCAGGTTCGATTACTATACCCTGGCCGATAAACCCTGTGGTATCTTCTTTAACAGGCTGCCTTTTCAATCGCAATCCGTATTGTATGGTTACGGGTACCTCAAGTGTATTTTTATAGGCAGTTGTTAAATAGTAGCCCTGTTCGCCGCTACTTTCTTTTTTACAGGAGCTGATTAATAATAAAGATACCGAGCTTAAGAAAAAGCAGGCCTGCACAATACTTTGTTTCATTTACAGTTACATTTTATACCTAAAACGTGCCGATGCTGCATAACGCAACAAAAAAGGTGTCCATCTTTTAAGAATGACACCTTCTAAAATTTGCTACCGAATCTTTAATTATTATTTGCAGCGAATTCCTTCCTTATGATATTCAGCGCTCCTCCTGCCTTAAACCATTCGATCTGCTGGTCATTATAAGTATGATTCACCTGGATGTTTTCAGCGGTACCATCAGCGTGGTGCAGTACCAGTGTTAAGGGTTTGCCCGGGGTAAATTCGGTTAAACCGATAATATCCACCACATCATCCTCCTGTATTTTTTCGTAATCATCCTTGTCTGCAAAAGTCAGCGCCAGCATACCCTGCTTTTTCAGGTTGGTTTCGTGAATACGCGCAAACGATTTTACCAGCACCGCACGTACGCCCAAATGGCGGGGTTCCATAGCTGCATGCTCACGGCTGCTGCCTTCACCATAGTTTTCATCCCCCACTACAATGCTGCCAATGCCTGCAGCCTTGTACGCACGTTGAGTGGCCGGCACAGGCCCATACGCTCCGGTTAGCTGGTTCTTGATATTATCTGTTTTATCGTTGAAAAAGTTCACGGCACCAATCAGCATATTATTGGATATATTATCCAGGTGTCCACGGAATTTCAGCCAGGGACCAGCCATAGAAATATGATCGGTAGTACATTTGCCCTTTGCTTTAATTAATAATTTTAATCCTTTCAGGTCAGTTCCTTCCCATGGAGCAAACGGATCTAATAACTGCAGACGTTTACTGGCCGGGTCAACAATTACCTGAACACTGCTGCCGTCCACAGCCGGGGCCTGGTATCCCGGGTCATCAACAGCAAACCCCCTGGCCGGCAATTCTTCACCGGTGGGCGGATCCAACTTAACCGTTTCGCCTTTCTCATTAATTAAAGTATCTGTAAGCGGATTGAATGTAAGATCACCCGCAATAGCAATGGCGGTTACTATTTCAGGAGAAGCCACAAACGCATAGGTATTGGGATTACCATCAGCACGTTTGGCGAAATTCCTGTTGAAAGAATGTACAATGGTGTTCTTTTCTTTCTTTTCGGCTCCTACACGGTTCCACATACCAATACAAGGCCCGCAGGCGTTGGCAAATACCGTTGCACCAATTTTATTAAAAGTATCCAGGAAGCCGTCACGCTCGATGGTATAACGCACCTGCTCGGAACCCGGAGTGATCGTAAATTCTGCTTTTGTTTTAAGCCCCTTTTCATTCACCTGTTTAGCCAGTGAAACAGCCC
>JBCNOR010000482.1:0-4388 GCA_039593785.1 Niabella sp.
ATCGACAAAGCCCTGATGCTATTTTGAATAAAAAAATGCCGGCTACGTTTTCCTTTAATTTGAATAAGAATCGTTTTTACAAAATATCCATCCTGCAAAAAAATATTGCAGTAATGTATACATTGTTTGATGAAACGGGTAAGCAATTCGTCATCAGTAATGAACCTTCTAATATAGACGGAGACAGGGAATTTGAGTTTTTTACGCCCTCGAAAGGAAAATATAAATTACTGGTGGAACGATTTGAACACCCCAGCAACCCCGACTCCGGCAAGGTCAATGTTTTTATCAAACAATTTTCTGAAAAAGAGATCGCATTGAGAAAGAAAATAAAACAGGAACTGGAGCCGGAAAACAAGAAGGCGGTCACCACCATTGATCTGGATCATTTCTGGGAGGCATTTGAAAACCTGAAAAACTGTAAAACTTATGGAGATAGCGTAAACTCATTTCAAACCTTGTACCTGGACCGCGCAACCGATGGATTGCTTGATTTTAAATCCGTAAGAGAGTTTACAGCCAAAAAATTTACCGATGCGGTTGCGCAGAATCCACAGGTTTATGAAAATGTGAGGCAATACACTGCGCTTGTAAAAAACACAGTACCGGTCATTAATAAAGTATATGAAAGATTCAAGGCGCTCTACCCTAATTTCAAACCTTTTAAAGTTTGCTTTGCTATCGGTATCAATAATACGGGTGGCACCGTCTCTAACCGGTTTGTACTTATTGGAACTGAAGTTACCTTAAAGGATACGAAAGCTATTAGTGAAACGGAAGTGATGAATAGAATTGAAGGAATGATAGCGCATGAATCAGTACATACCCAACAAAAAAGCTTAGATTCCAATAGTGTTCAATGTCCTTTATTGCACACTTCTATAATGGAGGGTTCCTGTGATTTTATTGGCGAATTGATTACGGGAAGAGCAGCTCAAAATAAATATGGAGCAGCTCACGAGAAAGAACTTTGGGATTTATTTAAAGCGGAGCTGTGCACGGGAGATTTTAAAAACTGGTTGTATAACGGAGGTTCATTAAAGGATAAGCCCGGCGACCTCGGATATTATATAGGCTACGAAATTGCAAAAGAATATTACCGCAACTCAGCAGATAAGAAGCAAGCAATTATCGACATTATTGAGATCAATAACCCCATGTTGTTTTTAGAAAAAAGCCGGTATGATAAAAAGCAAAAGCAATAAAGATCATATAAGCATACACTTTTTCAACAGTCCATAAAAAAACCGCCCAAGGGTAAAGGTCCCCGGGGCGGCTTTTAATATTATTGCGCAATAATTATAGCTCTTTAATCTTAATATTCCTGAACCATACATTATTACCGTGATCCTGTAAGCCGATGCGGCCTACCTTGTAGGTGCCGAAATCAGTAGCATTCCTAAACTTGCTGCCGGCGATCAGGGTACGCCAGTTATCATTCCAAAGCTGGGTATCGATGATATGTACGCCGTTTAAGTGCACATCAAGTTTGCCATTCACACAACGGATCAGGTAAGTGTTCCACTCCAGCGGAGGATTTTCAGCATGGCTTTTTGCGGGTATAAGATCGTACAGATCACCTGCCTGGTGCTTAAATATCTTACCATCAGGATGACCTTCATTATCTACGATCTGGATCTCAGGTGCCGTGCTCCACATCCACTCATAGCGAGCCCTGTCTTCATGGCTATAGATACAGATACCGCTATTTCCGTTTTTATCGATCTTCCAATCTATCTGCAACTCGAAATTACCATATTCCTTATCTGAAACAATATCGCCTCCGGTTTTGGGCTGACCGTCTTTATTGGTATCAAGGAAAAGCGCACCATTCGCAGTTTTCCAGGCCGTTCCTATTGACTTAGATCCATACGCATGCCACCCGTCAGTTGATGTACCATCGAATAATAGCTTCCAGCCTGCTGCTTTTTCTTTCGCTGTTAAAGTATTAAGAGCTACTTCGGGAGTGGGCGCCGGTTTTGCCGGCTCTGGCTTAGGCTGTTCCGGTACAGGCGTAACCGGTGCAGGAACGGGTTTTGTTGCCGGCGGTGGATTTTTTGTAGGTTTAGGCGTACAGGAATATACAGCAAACGCCGATACAGCCACAAAGGCCCACGATGCAAATTTCTTCATATAGATTTCTTAATTAATAAACATGACGATCAATACCTGTTAATTATCCAGGCAATCACTATCCAAACAGCTTTGGGTGATCGTACTATTTCTTTAATAAAAGAATATACGCCACCATATCTTTAGCTTCCTGTTCGGTAACATTAGGATGCGGCGTCATTGGTACTTCACCCCAAACGCCAGAACCACCTTCGATCACTTTTTTAGCAAGCTTGCTGATAGTAGCTTCATCGGCACCGGCATATTTATTCGCAACCTCGCGATAGGCCGGCCCTGTCAGCTTTTCATCAATTTTATGACAGGTAGGGCATTGATATTTCCCGGTCAACTCCAATCCTTTTTGATAAACGGGATTGGAAGACAGATCAGATGATGAGGTTGTTTCAGAAGTTGAGGGTGTACTAGCCGTACCTTCGTCCGCCTTCTTTTCAGCATCTCCTCCACCACAGGCAGCAATTACAGATAAAATAGATAACGAGAGTAAAATTTTCTTCATATAATATTTTTGTAGCTAAAGTATAAATTATTGTTCAAGCCCTAACACTTTTTTATTAAAATCGGTGTTGGTAGCGGTTGCAGCAAAGTCGTCGAAAGCTTTGTCTGTAACCCGTATAATATGTTTCTTGATGAACTCGGCTCCTTCAGTTGCTCCGTCTTCCGGATGCTTTAAACAGCACTCCCATTCCATTACCGCCCATCCTTTATAATCGTATTCTGCCAGTTTGGAGAATATAGTTTTAAAATCCACCTGGCCATCTCCCGGACTACGATATCTCCCTGCCCTTTTTAGCCAGCTTTGATAACCTCCAAAGGTACCTTGCTTACCAGTAGCGTTAAACTCGGCATCCTTTACATGGAAAGCGCGGATACGCTCATGGTAGAAATCGATGTACTGTATATAATCGAGGCATTGCAAAACAAAGTGAGAAGGATCATATAATAAGCATGCCCGGCTATGGTTGTTCACTTTTTCAAGGAACATTTCATAAGTCTCTCCATCAAAAAGATCTTCTCCGGGGTGAATTTCATAACATACATCTACGCCGCACTCATCAAAGTAATCCAGGATGGGTGTCCAGCGTTTAGCCAGCTCTGTAAACCCTTCATCAACCAGTCCGGCCGGCCTTTGTGGCCATGGATGGAAGGTATGCCAGAGCAAAGAGCCACTGAAAGTAGCGTGTGCATTCAATCCCAGGTTTTGAGATGCTTTTGCCGCATACTTTAATTGCTGTACCGCCCATTCGGTTCTGGCCTTAGAATTGCCCCGAACTTCCTGTGGTGCAAAGCCATCAAAAAGATCGTCATAAGCAGGATGAACCGCTACCAGCTGACCTTGTAAATGCGTAGATAATTCGGTTATATGAAGTCCGCAGGACAAAGCCAAACCGGCTACCTCATCGGCATAAGTCTTACTTTCTGCTGCTAACTTTAAATCAAAAATATTGGGATCGCCGGTCGGAATCTGCACCCCCACAAATCCTTTTTCTGCTGCCCAGAGGCAGATGGACTCGAAGTTATTAAACGGTGGTTTATCGCTTAAAAACTGTGCAAGAAATATTCCCGGGCCTTTAAGAGTTGTCATGCAATGCGTTTTTAGATTAAGGGATAAATCTATAAAATTTATTCCGATTAACAGGGGGAAAAAATATTTTTAAGAAGTTTTCTCCCTTTTAAACATGATTTCATCACTCTCAAAGCAAGCAGCAGTAATGCTTTCGCAACATCATAGATTTAAAATACAACGCCCGGCTTGTAACAACAAAACCGGGCGCAATAAAAATAAAATACCAGTTGATTGTACGGTGCCAAAACCTATAATACCTGGTTCTTCAATAAGTCTTCAAAAACATCTCTTCTGCGTATCAAACGGGGCTGCCCGTTTTCTACCAATACCTCTGCCGGCTTGAAACGGGAATTGTAATTGCTCGACATTTCGAAACCATAAGCTCCTGCATTGTAAAACACCAACAGGTCACCTTCCCTTACTTCCGGCAAAGGCCTCGACCAGGCAAACGTATCTGTTTCACATATATTACCGGTGATGGTGTATTCTTTAACCTCACCATCAGGGTTGGTTAAATTTTGAATGCGGTGGTAAGCATCATAAAACATGGGACGTATGAGGTGATTAAAACCACTGTTTACACCGGCAAAAGTGGTAGCGGAGGTTTCCTTTAGCACATTCACCTGCGTAATAAAATAACCACTTTCACTTACCAGGAATTTACCGGGCTCAAACCATATCTGCAAATCTT
>JBCNOR010000483.1:0-4384 GCA_039593785.1 Niabella sp.
CCCGTCGAAGCTGGCCATGACACTGAATTTGTATTCGCCCGGTGGCAGATTGGTATAAATTGCCTCACCCAGGTGCTGCCCCGGCATTTCTTCCCTCCACTGTTTATCTACCCCCGACAGCTGGTACCTGTAATATGTTTTTTCGGGGTTTATATAGTTCAACCCCGAGAACTGAATATTAATAAAATTCTGACGATGATTTAAAGTGATAGAACCAGTTTGTGATAAGGGTGCTTTTAACAGAACTTCTCCGTCATACTGCGCGTTTTCCTCAACCGGCCGGCCAAAAAGCTTAAAATTAAAGATCACAACCGGTATTGGGAGTGTACCGGGTTGAATTGAATGCTTTAAGTAATTCAATCCATCCAGGTTGCCAAAATACAGCTGATTGTTCTTCGATAAATAGCTGGCTCTTCCAACAAAAGCATGTTTGCTGACACCGTCATTTTCGTTATAGTTATGGATCGTAAATTTATAGTCGGTGCCCGAGCGCTTCTTCTCAATGCGACTGACACCTTTTGAAGTAGTAACCCAAATCGAATGATCTGCATCCTGGATAATCGCCTTGACGCTGTTATTGACCAGTCCCTCCGATGTACCTATCCGGTGCAGCTGTGCCTTTAGCGGATCCCAAACATATAAGCCGCCATAGGTACCTAACCATAAAAGACCCTCTTTATCTGCAAACAAACAAACCAAAACTCGCACATCAGGAGGCAGATCCGCAGCCATATGCCGGCGGTCTTCATTTGCATATTTCAAGACCTGCTTTGATGGATCAATAAAAAACAACCCGTTATTACAAAAGCCCACCCAGTACCGGTTCCAGCGAATAACCTGCCTTATATCAGGTAAAAGACTATGAGCAAACAGCGTTGTTGCATGTTGTGAGCCTTCTTCAAACCGTAATAGCCCGTGATCAGAGGTACCAATTACCAGTGTTCCCGGCACCGGCTCTATAATGGTATAAACAAATACATCCAGCACTTTAGCTACCGAACCGTTGGCACGCATCGCGTACAAACCATCTTCTGCACCAATCCAAATAACACCCGATTTACTTCTGAATAAAGCATGACATTTTAAACCGGGAACCAGTAAGCTTATTTTGGATTGATTTTCCTGGTCAACCTCTTCCGTGTAAATTCCGTTCAATGTACCGATCAGCAACTTGTCGGATAACTCTTCAAAACAAAACACTTTCAGATCATCGGTTCCCTTAAACTTAAAAAAAGATGTGTTAAAGCCTGAGAAACTAAATCGATGCGGGTTGTAATAATATAACCCTTTGTTAGTGCTCATCCATGTCCCATCCTGGTTATCGCAAAAAACATTGGAGATACCACTATGTACCTGTTGCCCATCATTAAGCAGGATGCCGGAAAAAAAACTTCCCGAATCCGCACCCGGCTCAAAATGCCAATAGCCTTCAGTACCTGCCACCCAAATACCACCTTGCTTATCAAACGAGAGATGATTGATTCGTTGTTTATGGTTGCTGATTAAAGCGGACCGGCGCCTGTTCCGGGTATCAAATTTTATAAGACTGCCGCCCCCTCCGTAGTCGTTTGTAGTTATATATAAAAATGGCCCGGATGCAACAACAATATTCACTGTTGACAACATTGATTTTTGTTCATCTATACTGACGGAGTACAGCTCCTTAAATGTTGACCGTGCAAAACACCTCACCAGGCCGGAGTTGTACACCAAAAAAACCTGGTCGCCCCAACTGGCAACACTATTCAACAGTTCTTTAGCATGCTGAACTTTAGCAGCCGGCAAAGCCAAATTGACTTTCTTACTGCTACGATCGTAACAGTACAAATTATCGTTGCCGGATACCAGCCAAATATTCTTCTGTTCATCCAGGAAAATGTTTTTTGGTTTTTCAGAAAAGCCCAGGCCCTTTAATAACTTACCGGGGCTGCTCTCGTACTGCTCCGCCGCAATATTTAGCACACTTAGCGTTCTTTGATTTTTGATCCAGACCCATTTATCATCAACATAGCAAAAGTGATTGTTGTTGTAATCATTAATGGGAAGAAAATTGACCGTGTCAAGCGGAATATTTTTTACAGCTCCTACATTATATAAGTTGGTAGAGCTTTCCGTTAATATAACTAACCGGTTGTCGGGCAACTGATTCACCAACCTGATCTGGTCTTCATTTAAATCAGCGCGGCGTTCAAAAGGAAAAAAAACAAATTGCTGCGCAAAAACCGGAAGGCACAATACCAGGCTTAAAGTAATAATCAAAAAAGATTTAATAAGCAGTATTGATCTCATATTTTCTATATCCCAAAGCTTAGGCGATTGATTTGATAATTATTCTGATAACCCGTTCAATACAAAAATAACTGATATGACCGCAGCAACGTGTTATTTACGATCAAAATCAATTAAAGATGGTAATCAACTCTAGGCAATAAACCTGAGGCCCGCTTTTTTGAAATGGTATTGAAATGGCCGGGGTGCTGCCAGCTACCCAGATTTAAAATATGAAAAACGCTTTTATTAGTTATAAAAAGGGCGGATGATTAGACAATCGCCGCCCCGTTTGCTTTGTTATCCGAAAATATTGTATAATCCCTCCAGGTTCGCCATTAAAACCATCAGCGATACGGCTGCCTGAATGGGTCATAGCTTTATCCTTCTGAAGCCAGTAGAACATTGTAGGTTTTTACTATGCCTTTATAGTCAAATTTTACAATAGCTTTCCCCGAAGTAGCGGTTGCCTGCATAACGGTTACCTTCACACTGCGGTTATCGGCCGAAGCAGTTACCCTGGGCAATGCTTTTGTACCCGGTGGCATTTTATAAGTTGTTTCATAAATATCATATCCTGTAATACCATTTGCATTGGTAGACCGAACAGGAGTTGGAGGCAGGCTGATCTCTTTTCCATTAACAGCAATCTTAACCACCGGTACTACCGGGCGATTGATTTTCTTTTTATTGGAGCTGAATCCCAAACCCGTTAAATCAAAAAGCTCATCTGTCCCTTCTCCTTCCGCTACCAGGTAAATGGCGTGCTTCTTATCCAGGTGATCTACATGTTTGGCCACATCTATGGCAAATTGTGTTACCCGCTGGCTGGAATTTGCAGGAACTACTATTTCACCAATCTTCTTACCTTTCCAGGTATCATTATCCCAGGGCCCGTCCAGCCAAACGTTTACCTTAAAGCTATTGGTGGTTTTAGGGGTCAGAAACAGGTTGAAGGCGGTTTGATTTCCGGCTTTGGTTCCCTCGAATGCCTTTAACCCATTTTTATCCTGTTTTAACCCGCCAAATCCAAAATATTTGTATCCGATAATATGGCCGTTTTTAACTTTTTCAACCGGCATGTGATTGTCCCAAATATCCCATGAATCCTGTTGAAGCCCAACGTTAGAAAGATAGCAGGCATAACCTGCAGAATAATATTGATAGGGATCGAGCCCGTAAAAATGAAATCCTTCAGAAGTTACTTCCGCGCCTTTGTATTCGCGGCCCTGTTTATCTTTTGCGGTCCAGATATTGTCCTTGGCATACGGATCATAAGCCCTGATAGAAACAGCGCCGCCATCGGCCACTTTTTTTTCATCCCATGTAACGGTTACCGGAGCCACCATAGCCTGGCGCGCAAAACCAAACCCCCTGGGAGGCCGGTGATAAAATGCATACCACTGGCCATTGATCTCCTGTATACTTCCGTGCGTATTATGTCCCGCATTGGTTCCCTGTATGCCAGTACCGTCCTGGTTCAGCACGGGCGCCCGCGAGTCTACCAAAACACCACCGCTCTTCCAGGGCCCTAAAGGTGAATCGGCATAAGCATAACGCAGGGTTGAGTTAGAGCTTCCCATACCGTAATCGGGGCCGGAATAGCCACTGTATACCGTAACAAACTTATTGCCTACTTTGCGTATGGAAGATGCCTCAAAGAAATTAAAAGTCCCCAGGTCCTCTCCTGGAAAAATATGAGGATACTGGGTGCCGGCAGGCTCACGCAGGGGGCCTCCATACCTTACACTTGCGGGTAAAAATGGTCTTGAAATAGTGGTGCCTGGTCTCAGCGAATACATGGTATTCTGGTCTAACTCAGCTGCTACTGATCCCTGGAAGCCCCAATAACCATAGGCCCTGAAGCCAATTTCATAGTCCGGATCTTTGGGATCGGTAATATAATCGATGTAGATCGCGGGGTCAAAGCCCAAAATACTTCCGGGAACAGTGCTTTTCCCATCAGGTGTTAAGTTAACCGGTGTAAAAGGACCATCCGGGCGGCTTCCTTTGGCTACCATCGCTTCCCTGTTGCGGCCGCGGCTGTGCGGATACAGGTAATATTCTTTGGTACCGTTTTTCCGCTTTACTTCAACCAGGTCCGGGGCGTACATCA
>JBCNOR010000484.1:0-4380 GCA_039593785.1 Niabella sp.
TAAGCCTGGCCGCGGCCGGCATCCACGCGTCCTGATCCCGGTCAGACCAGTGAGCGCGCCCAGAGCTGCACCGGTAATTTAAGTACTGTTTACCATTTAGCTGTTGACCCCTGGCCGCCACCAGGTGTATGTTTGTGAAACAATTAAAAAAAATAATAAACAAAATATTTAAACTTAATACAATGAAAAACTTAATTCTTTCCGCCGCAATGATGCTGACATTGGCTTTTAGTGCTGCAGCTGCCGTTGAACCGGTAGCGGAGAAAGCTGAAAAAACTTTCAACCAGCTTTTTAAAGACGCTGATAATGTAAAATGGACCAATACAGGAAATACTTATGAGGCTTTTTTTACCAGTGATGGCATTAAGTCCCGCGCAACAATTGACGCAAAAGGCAACCTGATCCAAACGATCCGCTACTATGGCGAGAGCAACCTTCCATCTAATGTTCTTTATGCTGTTAAAAAAGAATATAAAGGTAAAGAAGTGTTTGGTGTAACTGAAGTGGCCAACAAAAATGGCGTTAACTATCGCATTGTTTTAAAAGATGACAAATCCTATACTCATATTAACGCTAACAGCATTGGCGATACTGAGTTAGTAGCAAAATATAAAAGAGGCGACAAGTAAAAGAAATCGCTTTTAAATTTTTCTCATGTAAAACAACGGAGGGGGTATTCTTATCTTCTCCCTTTTTTTATTACAAACCGGCATCAATTTTATTGAAATGCATCCGACTGGTTTGTGAGACACAAACCTCAGCATAGCCCTGGCCAGTGGGGACACTGGCTGGAAGGGGGAGGGTAAACTATATGTAATAATAATTTTGATACCTGTTTATTATTATACGTTACCCCAGTATTAACTTTTTAAAACTTGCGTTCTTAATAAACAGCGCACCCCTGTCGCTTATATTTGTTTTGTACATTTATTGATAAAATAATTTACATGAAGCTGGCTTCAAAACAAATATTATGGAGCCTGGTGTTTTTTTGCACCTGGCAAAGTGTTACCGGGCAGTCCAACCTTTCAAAAAAGCAAAGACCCAACATCGTTTACATTATGAGCGATGACCATGGCTACCAGGCCATCAGCGCTTACGGATACGGACTGAATAAAACCCCTAATATTGACCGGCTTGCAAAAGAAGGCATTTTATTTACCAGGGCCACTGTTAGTAACTCGCTTTGCGCCCCCAGCAGAGCCGTTCTGCTTACCGGCAAGCACAGTTTTATTAATGGTAAGGTAGATAATGAAGCGCGGTTTAACTGGAACCAGGACAATTTTGCAAAGCAATTGCAGCAGAATGGTTACCAAACGGCATTAATAGGCAAAATACATATGGATGGGCTGCCCCAGGGCTTTGATCATTCTGCAGTTTTAATTGACCAGGGCGAATATTACAATCCCAATTTTATCATTAACGGTATTAAGAAAGAACTAAAAGGATATGTTACAGATCTTACTACGGACATGGCAATAGACTGGATCAAAAACAGGGACAAGGAAAAACCTTTTTGTTTACTATACCACCAAAAAGCGCCTCACCGCGAATGGTTACCGGCACTCAGGCATTTATCTGCCTATACCAGTATGAGCGTGCCTGAACCGAAAACACTTTTCGATGATTATTCCAACAGGGGCACTGCAGCCCGTACTGCAGAGATGAACATTTTAAAGCACATGAACTGGGCGGGAGATAATAAGATCCCACCAACACTGATGGACGAATTAGGCATTAAAGAATACCTGAACTGGGATAAAGCAGCTTTTAATAACAACCTGGGCCGCATGACGCCTGCAGAACGCGCCAGCTGGGATAGTGTGTATAACCCCATTATGGCTGCTTTTAAAAAGAAATATCCTTCGATGACCGACCAGGAGCTGATGCGCTGGCGTTACCAGCGTTATATGCAGGATTACCTGGGTACTGTTGCTGCCGTAGATGACGGCGTGGGGCGTATGCTTGATTTTTTAAAAGAAAACGGACTGGATCAAAATACCATTATTGTCTATACGTCTGACCAGGGCTTTTACCTGGGTGAGCATGGCTGGTTTGACAAACGTTTTATGTATGAAGAGTCTTTAAGAACTCCGTTATTGGTGCGCTACCCGGCTGAGATACCGGCTGGGACCAGCTCTGATGCATTGGTACAGAACCTCGACTTTGCTCCCACCCTGCTTGATTATGCCGGCGTAACCATTCCTAAAGATATGCAGGGCGCATCTTTTAGAAAGCTGGCAGGAGGTAAAGAAAAAAAATGGAGGGATGTTATCTACTACACCTATTACGAGTATCCCTCCATTCATATGGTGAAAAGGCATTACGGTATCCGTACCAACCGTTATAAACTCATCCATTTTTACTACGACGTAGATGAATGGGAATTGTACGACCTGGAAAAAGATCCTGAAGAACTAAATAACGTTTACAATGACCCGGCTTATGCAACTGTTAAGAAAACGATGCATCAAAAACTGAAAGAAACAAGAAAGCATTATAAAGACTCTGACGAGAACGATCAAAAATTTATGCCTAAAGCAAGGCGCAAATAATTAACCCATCGCCGGGTCGCTGATAGAGTCTTTTCCATTCTCTACCCGGCCGGCGTATCTTCTTTCGAAAGCCTTATCGTTAGACTGTACCACTGAAAAGTCGTACCAGCCACCGGTTTTATCCACCGGTAACATCAATACAACTGTTGACTTTGCTGCTACGGTTCGTTTAATATTTGACTGACCGTAACTATTATCTTTTACATAAACCGCTATTGCCTTACCGGAAGAATTACTGATAGAGAGCCTGACCTGTCTTTTATTTTTTAAAGTGGCTAATTCGTAGCTGCAGCTTGTTTGAATAACCGTTGCATTAGCATTGCCTTTGAGTTCACGAAAAAAACCATTGGGTCCAAATAAAGCGAAATGGTATACTGTTGTCGCAAATCCCTCCAGGGGAACTTCATATACCAAACGCTCGCCCGGCGCTACGGCAAATGACCAATTGCGATTGACTTCTTTTTTATCGCTATCGGCAACGCTATAAGGTTCATAAGCATATAACACCAACGGAAACCCCGCAGATCTTTCTTTAAACAATGTCTTGCCTGCGCTAAAGCTGAACTGCATCTTATTATTTTCTACAAGCCCATCAGCATACAACTCATAAGGCAAAGCAGCGGAAGGCCTGGTACCGGCTTCCTGCCTGAAATATTTTTTTGTAGCCGCAGGGTTTTGTTTCAATACCTGCTCTTCTTCTTTATCTATGGGATGTATTCCTTCCGGCACCGGTGTATACCTGGCTTCATCGATCTGTTGGAGGAATACGTCTCTTTCCAGGAAATCGGGCTGGCGTGTTTCTTCTCCGTTATAAGGCCTGAAAACAGAAGACAGGTCCCCGCATACAGCCCGCCTGAAATCCGAAACATTATTTAGCTCCAGCTTTTTATTGGTTTTACGCGAAGCAAATTTTTCAATGAACTGTACAACTGAGGTATGGTCAAAAACCTGCGAGTTTACATAGCCGCCTCTCGACCAGGGGCTGGCTACCACAAACGGTACCCGGTACCCCAGGCCAATAGCATGCTCACGCGCATATTGCTTCGATACGCCTTTCTGGTTGATCTCGTCGTTAAGCGTAACGAATTCATTGGCAATATCACGGATACCCGGTGAAACAGCCCCGGTACCGGGGTTCCTGTAATCAGGGGCAACAAAAGGCAACACATGATCAAAGTACCCGTCGTTCTCATCGTAGGTTAAAATAAAAATCGTTTTCTTCCAAACCTCCTCATTATGCGTGAGAATATTCAACACCTCGGATACATACCAGGCACCAAACCAGGGAGCCGAAGGATGATCTGAAAAATATTGCGGCGCCACTAACCAGCTTACTGCTGGAAGCTGACCATTTTTTACATCGCTCCTGAAATTGGCCAAAACGTCTGATTTCGGAACGCGCATTTTTCTTTTGACCCCTTTATGATCATATTCTATTTCTTCGAGGCTATGATAGTCAGGGTCGGCCTCATTCGTTACAAAAGCATTGTTGTGTAAAGCCTGTTCATGATCGCTTAGGTTCTTTTGAAGTTCTTCGCGGCAACGGGCCAGCTCTTTAATATAAAACTGCTTTCTATCAGCTAGTCCTTTCCAAACGCGCTGTGTTTTTTCATCGCCAGGATTTCTATCGAGCCGCTCTTTTAATTCTGCCAGGCTTTTATCGTACTCCGTCAATTTACCACTCAGGTAATTTTCATATTTTTTTGACCGGCGTACATGATATTGAGAAAACCACTCCAGGTCGTTATCAGTAAAATTACCTAACCAGGCTTCTTCCTCACCGCTAAGACCGGATGGAATGCTTAGTTCGTTCTGGTATACTTTC
>JBCNOR010000485.1:0-4358 GCA_039593785.1 Niabella sp.
TCCAGCAGCAGCAGCTTGGGCCGCTTGACCAGGCTGCGCGCCAGCGCCACGCGCTGCTGCTGGCCGCCGGACAGCTGGTTGGGCTTGTGCATAAATACCTGGATGAATAACAAGAAAATAATTTAACTTGTCATAAGAAGTTTGTCATTATTTTTTTTATGACAAAAAAGCTATGACAAGTAAAAACACTTTTAAAGCTGGCAATTATGAAAGAATTCCGATTAGCATTGGGGCTAACCCAGGCAGATATGGCAAAGCTCATTGGCGTGTCGCAAAGTATGATCGCCCGTTGTGAATCTAAAAAAAGGGAACTGGCTACACCTGCACATCTCCGGTACCTGACGTTATATAAGGCATGGCTCGATCATCACAAGCAACAAAAGCCCTCTAAAGACTTTTCAGCAGAACTGATCAAACAGAATGGCCAGATCAGGGAGCTGCTCTCCAAACGAATCGGGGACCTTGAGTTTCAGATTAAACGGCTTAATCGCTTGCTTCAACAACAAAGAAACCGTTTTGAAGCATTACAAAAATTAAGTAGCATGCTGGAAATATGGCAACAGGCAACAGATTACGGGAGTGCTCAAATATGGATCGATTACCTGGCGCATACTTCGATCTCTGAGCTGAAGCACTGTAGTCCTTCGCAACAACAGTTAGTACTGTTACAAATCAGGAATGCAAAAAGCCTTTTGCTATATACCCAAAAAATCATGAAGACTTTGTCTCAAACTTCATCGTATTAACCCCATTTCTTTCTCAGCCATTTGCGAACCGGCTCATCATACCATTTCAAACTGGCATAGGCTAAAATGATACTGCCTGTTAAAATTAGCAGGGCATAAGGCCAGGCTTGTGCAAAGGAGGTTCCCTTATTATCATTGATCCAGGCCACATAAAAATAAACGATGGGATAATGTACCAGGTACAGCGGGTAGGATATATCACCCAGGAATTTGCAAATGCGGCGTTCACGCTGGCTATGTAATACACCACCAGCACCCATGTAAACAATCAGTGGAAAAATGATGATAATGCATATTGATTCATAAATCCCGTTCATCCATAAATGATCAGCGCCTCCGATACGTGGCATATACAGGATGAGCGCTACCAGGAGGCTACACCATAGAAAAGCGTTTTTAATAGGTTTAGGTTTGGCGATCCTTGAAAGTAGCAAACCTGCGAAAAAAGGATAAATGGTGCGGGTAATACCGATGCGCATATGTTCGCCGTTGAGCGTCCAGCCGCCACTTAAATCTCCGTTAGGACTGGTGATCGCCAAATGTGCCAGCGCCGCTGCCGCGATCAGCACCAAAATGCCCAGTGCCTTATTCGAAAACTTCCTGATGCCAATGGCGTAAAGGATATTGGCAATATACTCGAAGAATAACGACCAGCCTACGCTATTCAGCGGGTGCATTTCCTGCCATCCCCTGATATCCATTGATAAGGGGACAGGTAAAATAGTATAACCGATCAGCATTACCACCAACATTTTCCATAATGGAACATCATGAATACCTGGCCAGATTGTTGAATCGGTAAAGTAGAATCCTATCGCTCCCAATGTCATGCCCAATATCACCATGGGCTGAAGTCTTTCAACGCGGCGTTTCAGGAAAGCGCCAACAGTCATTTTATTCCAACGATCATCATACGCATAGCCAATCACGAAACCAGATAACAGGAAGAAAAAATCAACAGCCAGGTATCCATGATTTACGAGGATATCGAGGTGGCTGGTTCCTAAAGGCTCAGCCAGGTGAAAGGTAACCACGATAATGGCGGCAACGCCGCGCAGGCCATCGAGTATAGGATAATGTGGTTTTGCAGACAGGTCGTTATGATTCATTAATGTTGTGATATAACACTTAGGGTTAAAATGATAAAATAATGGAATAGATGCAGCATTCGTTTGATGATCGGTTCTCCATCACTTTTATGAAGGAATGAAAATAAGCAGATAACTGATCGGGGCTTGATCAAAACGTACCAAAATCAAGTCAGATTGTCTCATTTTAAAAGATCGGGCCGGTATACGGTTGAAGCATCGCTTCAATTAAATACGAAATGTAGCCATTAAGAGTAATCAATTAGAGCAAACGTGCAGCAAAAGGTTTATTTGAATACTTACGGACAGACGCCCATGATTGACAGTAAACTAAAAAGACCTGCCTCATTGTATTACCAGGGATTATAAAATGCCAAGCTCCCGTTCCAATTGGTTTGCGAGCTGCGTTGCAGTGGGATTGTTTTGTAACCGCAATGCTTCAATTATTTGTTTTTGTCTTTCAAGATCTACTATATCGGCTTTTGTATGTTTAACGGCACGATTGAAAAGTTCGCGCAACCAATCGTTTACAAGGCAATCCATTACCAGGTGCACCCGGTCGGTGTTCCCGTTGTTGCTTACATGATGTGTGAGGTTGGCATTGATGTACCAGCATTCTCCCGCTTGCATATTCAGTTGATGATCCTCTACAACAAAAGCAACATCAGGATTGGTGATGATGGGAAAGTGCAGCCGCGCTTCACCCATCTCAAATGCCAGCTCACGATCGCGGTGAGGCTTAATGCAGGCGCCCGCTTTTAAATTTAAAAAACGAACCGATTGCACCGGGCAACCGAAAGAGCGGAGCAACGAACTAACAGATGGAAAATGTTGCATATGTGCTGTATCGGCATAGCTTTGCTCCATCATGAGATCTGGTACAATATGATCCTTTCCGCCTGGTGCGCGCAGCGGCAATACGGTCCATTCTCCCTGGTAATGCGAGGTATTGAAATGTGCCTTCCAGTCGGATGAATAGCCGGCTAATTCTGCTGCTATGGATTCGGGAGCTATAAGCGGTATTTGGGCGAAACAGACCATTCAAACGAATTTACGTTTTTTTAAATAGAAAAGGATGGTGTGGTTATTTAGGAGGCTTTGTAATCCGTTTATTGGTGCATACAGGCCTGATACTATTTGTTATTATGATATATGGTAAATAGATTATAGTATCCGATTTATACCAATCCGACTTCATGGTTGAGCTTGATGTTTACCCGTTATGAAGCCTTATCATTATTGTAGCCTTCCGTGTTTTTAGGACAGTTCAAGATTAGACTTGAATAATTTAATTTTAAACTGTCAGATATGAAAAAGCAAAGATTTAGCGAGACGCAAATTGCGTCTATTTTAAAGCAGTATGAGGGTGGCCGCGAGCCCATGGAGCTATGTAGGGAATACGGTATTAGCAAGGCTACGCTATACAACTGGCGTAAGAAATATGCCGGTATGGATTCCAGTCACATTAAAGAGCTTAAAGCACTTCAGGATGAGAATCGCCGTCTCAAACAAATGTATGCTGAGCTTATGTTAGATCATCAATTAGCTAAACATATAATTGAAAAAAAGTTGTAAAGCCCTGTCAAAAGCGTGAGTTGGCGGAATGTGTGGCACGGGAGCAATCAGTGAGTGTTGGCAGGGCTTGCAGAGTCATTAATTTGCAGCGTTCTTCGTGGTATTACAGGAGTTGTAAAGATGATAGTCCAATTATAGATAGACTCAGTTCATTGGCGGAGCGTTTTCCTACCCGTGGTTTTGATAAATACTATGCTATTATTCGAAACGATGGAGACAAATGGGCCCGAAGTCGCGTATTGAGGGTATACCGTGAGATGAACCTGTCGAGACGCAGAAAGCATAAGAAAAGACTTCCTGTACGCATCAGAGAGCCACTTCAAAAGCAATGGCTGCCCAATCAAAGCTACAGTATGGACTTCATGTCTGATAGCCTGGTGAGCGGTAGGAAATTGCGCATATTTAAGGTTGTGGATGACTGTACAAGAGAGTCACTTGCAGTATGGTGCGATTATTCTATCACCGGTCAGAAAGTAACCGAGATACTGGAGCAGATCATTGCTGAAAGAGGAAAGCCTCTTCAGATAAGGGTAGACAATGGACCAGAGTTCACTGGAAAATTTTTTAGTGAATGGTGCCACGAACAATCAATAATTATTAAATACATACAACCCGGCAAGCCGATGCAAAATGCCTATATAGAAAGATTAAACAGAACATACAGAGAAGATGTGTTGGATGCGTATTTGTTTGAATCATTAGAGGAACTCAGAATACTCAGCGATGAGTGGCAGCATGGCTACAACCACCTAATGCCGCATCAATCGCTAAACAATCAAACGCCCGCAAAGGCCCATCAGGCGGCCCTGCCGGGGGCACTTCATTTAAAACATATGACTGAACGGCAGCAGCAGAACCCTGATCAACTATTTAACCAACAATCATATATTTTAAATGAACAATCACCAATTGTCTAACTTAGAGCTGTCCTAATAATGATAAGGCTTCA
>JBCNOR010000486.1:0-4351 GCA_039593785.1 Niabella sp.
TCTCCGCTTTGAGTACAGCCACACAGCTTACAGGAGAAACAATAGCAGCCAGGGGAGTATTGGGTAAGCTATGGCAACGCGGTGTAGCAATAAACTGGAAAAAGTTTTATAACGGCAGCAGTTACAGCATTATGCATAACTTGCCAACTTATGCTTATCACAAAAAGCGTTTTTGGGTAGATCCTCCTGAGCAATTGTTGAGTCAACCGTTACAAACGGCGCAACCAACTATCCGTGAAACAACGAATACTACAACTACAATGAGCAGAAAAAATATTCTACTAGACAAATTAAAAGAAGTGATAGAGTCTGCATCGGGCTTATCTGTAGCGGACGCCAATCCTAACAGCAATTTTACTGAGCTGGGATTGGATTCACTTTTATTAACGCAGTTGACAAGCAGTCTGAAGAAGGAATTCTCTTTACCGGTTACCTTCAGGCAACTGAGTGAGAATTATGACAGCCTGAATAAGCTGGCAGATTTTTATGACACTAATCTGCCGCCAGCTATGTTTAGTAATAACGGGGCTCCGTCAGTACCTGCTCCCGCTGCTCCTGCTACAGTGATCCAGGCGCCGGTTTATACAAATCATGTTCCCCAGGCAGGAACTGATATGCTAAGCTTAATGTCATTGCAATTGCAACTGCTGACGCAGCAGGTAGCTATGATGCAGCAAGGGGCTGCAGGCAACAATGTAGCCGCAGGAGCCGGTTACCAACCGGCTGTGGCACAGCATACGGGCAGTACGATTGCAAGTGTTAATGGAACCGGTATGGCAGCAACAACGGACGATTTAACGGCAGAAGAAAAAATAGAGTTAAAAAAACCTTTTGGTGCTACCGCCCGCATTGAAAAAAAGGTAACCGAAATTTCGGCTGAACAGCAAAGATATATCACCGGCTTTATAGCCGCCTATAATAAGAAAACAGCAAAAAGCAAAGAGTATACGCAGCAGCACCGGGCCAGGATGGCTGATCCGAGAGTAGTATCCGGGTTCAGGCCTTATACCAAGGAAATGGTGTATTCCATTGTTACCAATAAATCAAAAGGATGTTACCTGTGGGATATCGATGGAAATAAGTATGTGGATGCATTGAATGGTTTTGGATCCAACTTCCTGGGCTATCAACCCGATTTTGTAAAGAATGCCTTATTGCAACAGGTGGAAGACGGGTATGAAACCGGGCCCCAGCATGTATTAGCAGGAGAGGTTACGGATCTGATTTGTGAATTAACCGGTATGGAGCGTGCTGGTTTATGTAACACGGGCTCCGAAGCGGTGCTGGGTGCAATGAGAATTAGCCGTACCGTTAGCGGCAAAGATATTATAGTAGCTTTTGCCGGATCTTATCATGGAATAACAGATGAGGTTCTGGTGCGGGGTAGCAAGAAGCTTAAAACATATCCCGCAGCTTCAGGCATATTAGCGGGTAATGTGCAGAACATGCTTATCCTGGAATACGGGACGGAAGAATCTTTAAGGATCATTAAAGAAAGAGCTTCTGAAATTGCTGCGGTATTAGTAGAACCGGTTCAAAGCAGGAGACCTGAATTCGTACCTGTGGCTTTCCTGAAAGAACTAAGAAAACTCACCGCTTCGCTGGATGTTGCACTGATTTTTGATGAGGTGATAACCGGGTTCAGAAGCCATTTAGGTGGAGCACAGGCTTTATTTGGTATTAAGGCCGATCTGGCTACTTATGGTAAAGTAGCAGGCGCCGGTATATCCATTGGTATTATTGCAGGCAGTAAAAAATATATGGATGCTTTGGATGGTGGTTATTGGGAATATGGCGACGACTCCATACCCGAAGTGGGGGTAACCTACTTTGCGGGAACTTTTGTACGCCATCCGTTGGCGCTGGCTACTACCAAAGCCGCATTAACCTTTTTGAAAGCTCAGGGTCCGGGACTTCAGGAGGAGATGAATGAAAAAACCGGGCGATTGGTAAAAAGGCTGGAGCAGGTTATTGAAAAATACAGGGTTCCTATTTATATAGTGCATTTCTCTTCTTTGTGGAAAATCAAGTTTAAGGAAGAATATCCCTATTACGAACTGTTGTTCGCATTAATGCGGCTGCGCAATATTCATATCTGGGATCTGTTTCCATGCTATATGACCATTGCACATACGCAGGAGGATATAGATGCCATCTGTATTGCTTTTGAAGAAAGTATTGCTGAGCTTTGCAACGCCGGATTCATTCCGCAGGCAGAACAGGAGATACAGTTGGCGCAGAATGAAGCAACAGTGAAAATTATTGACAACTCAATGCCTCCCGTTCCTGGCGCGAGATTGGGAAAGGACAGAGACGGTAATCCAGCCTGGTTTTTACCCGACGAAAATAGTCCCGGTAAATATTTGCAAATCTCATTGAACGATAAATAAATGATGACCGTAGAAAAAAGAAACAACACCCTGGTAGAATTTGACCCGTTTGCGGGAGATATCATTGAAAAGATCGTTCCTGCAACTGAGTCGCAAAAGGAGATCTTCGCATCCTGCGTCCTTGGTGGAGAAAATGCAAGCCTGGCCTATAACTTATCCTTATCGCTACACTTTACAGGCAGGTTGAACGAGAATGCCCTGAGAAAATCTGTTGCTCAGTTACATCAACGACACGAATCGTTGAGAGCAACATTTACTGAAGATGGAACTCAGATGATTATCTATGAGTCAAAGTCTGTAGACCTGCAGTATCAAAACCTCGAAGCAGCTGATAAAGCTGCCCGGCAGGAGGTTGTGGAGCAATACCATGAGCAAAATGCCCGAGCTCCCTTTGATTTATTCAACGGGCCATTAACAAGGCTGGTGCTTTTTCGCTTTAGCTCAGAAGAGTACCTGCTGACGATTACCGTGCATCATATTATTTGCGACGGGTGGTCGTTAGGAATTCTTTTGGAAGATTTATCCAGGCTTTATAATGCGGCGGTTTCGGGACAGCTGCCTGCCGTTGAGCCGTTGCTATTTAGTGATTATGTTGTACGATCGGTTCAATACGAGCAGTCAGCAGAGTATCGTGAGGCGCTGAATTACTGGAAAAGGGAGTACCAGGGAGATGTGCCGGTTTTTGAAATTCCTCCTGATTTTCCAAGACCCGCAAGAAGAACTTATACCGGTACCAGGGAAGATTTTATTCTGCCAGCAGCTATAGCTGATGAAATAAAAAAAACAGGTGCACGGTATGGATCCAGTTTTGTTAATACGCTGATGTCTGTTTTTGAAATACTGCTATCTAAATATTCGGGAAGTGCTGATGTAGTGATAGGGTTGCCCACCGCCGGGCAGGCTGCTAAAGAAATGTATGACCTCATCGGGCATTGCGTTAACTTTTTACCTTTAAGAAGTCAACCACGGCCTGAGCAGCCTTTTTCGGAATATCTTAAACAGCGCAAATCAAAAACACTGGTCGACTACGAGCATCAGCAATTTACATTTGGTACGCTTTTAAAAGAGCTTAAAATAGACAGGGATCCTTCGCGTATTCCTTTAACACCGATGTCATTCAATATAGATATCGGCATGAGTAAGCAGGTAATATTTGACGATCTTAGTTATAAAGTAGTTTCCAATAAAAGAGTATCGGAAACCTTTGAGATTTTTTTGAATATCACAGATCGTGAAGAAGGATACGAATTTCAATGGTCTTATAATACGCAGTTATTCAAACCGGCTACTATTAAAGGGCTGATGCAGAAATATGAGTACATGCTGCAGCAGATCATCAGGCAACCTGAAATACGGATAGCAGATATTAAACTGGTTAATGAGGATATCATATTAAGCCAGATAGAACAGTGGAACCAAACAAGCCAGCCACTTCCTCAAGGGACGGTTGTAAACCTGTTTGAATCAATTGCACATTTGAATGCTGACGCCATAGCGTTAAAATTTCAGACCGATACCTATCATTACAAAAAATTAAATGAGTCAGCCAACAGGTTTGCTCATTACCTGATATCGAAGGGTGTTAAAAAAGGCGATACAGTAGGTGTGGTCTTAGAGCGGAGTGCCCAGGTCTTTATCGTACTGTTGGGTGTATTGAAATGCGGGGCTTCCTATCTGCCCATTGATCCGGAGTTTCCGGAAGACAGGATCAGCTTTATGTTGGAAGATTCAGGAGCACCATTTGTAGTAACGAGTACGCAGGTTTCTCAAAAGCTCGGCAATCTTTCATCCGGGCGTATCCATATAGATCAGTTGCATGCAGAGCTACAGGCCGCTGATTCTTCCAATCCGGGGATATCCATTCAAAAGGATAACCTGGCCTATATCTTATATACTTCAGGTTCAACCGGTAAGCCCAAAGGTGTAATGGTATCGCATGAAAACCTCTTGAATTTCCTTTT
>JBCNOR010000487.1:0-4347 GCA_039593785.1 Niabella sp.
GGGGCAGATGTTTCATTTCATCGTCTCATTGATTGGACCTCAAAATGTTAACCCTAATGATATAACATGTGGTTTATTATTCAAACAAGTATTTATGATGTGGCGATTTCCAAAAATTATTTTACCAGGTACTGGGCCAAAGGTGATTGGATTTCTCTTAAACCTTCGCCTGCTAATTGAGCTATGGCTGTAGCCCCGTCAGCAGACAAATGCGTATCATCCTTTTTGCCTTTAGGAAGTTTGGTAAATTTACCCGGCTCTATATACACATATAATTTTTTGGATGCTTCCGGCCCTAACCGTTGCACCAATTCACGGGACTTTAAATTAAGATCTATCAATGGAACTTTCATCTCTTTTGATAGCTTTCTAACTTCCTCAACATACGCCTCAAAAGTGTTGGGCAGCAGTTTTCCATTCCTGTCAAACTTTCGGCGGGTTATCGAAGTAAACAATACCGGTATGCCTTTTTTGGTTCTTGTTTCGGATATATAGTTGATAAGGTTCTGGCGGTAGGTCGTATGCGGATCAGTATGACGCAGGCTGTCGTCTTTTTCATCATTAGGTCCAAACATGATAAATACGTAATCGCCCGGCTTTACCTGGTCGATTGTTTTTTGCCAATAACCTTCGTCTCTGAAGCTTTTAGAACTTCTGCCGCTTCTGGCCATGTTTTTTATAACTACGTCTTTATTAAAAAACGACGGTATCATTTGCATCCATCCGCGTATGGGGTAATTGTCCCCGCCAAAGCCATTCAGGTATCGCTGGTCATAATCGCACATGGTAGAATCTCCAATGGAGTAAATGGTTATCTTCTTTGTTTCGGTAAAGCTGTATAAAAACACAAGGCAGCCCAGGGCAATAAACAATCTTTTCATATCAGTGATTTTAAATGAATCATTCAAAGTTCATATTTGCTAATGTAGTTTCTTTTATGGCAGCCGCTGCTGTAGCATCCGCAAATATTATCGGCATCGTTACCGATAACGATACCGGTAATTTTTACTGCAGGCTTTCGCGGAAGCGGGATAAAAATATATATCTTGGTTTTCATTAACGAAAATGTTTGCCCAATTGCTTTTGTGAGAGATGATGCTGAACGAGGCCGTTACCAGTCAACAGCAGGTCCTTTAAATGAACTGGCTGATACTGGCTACTAATAGGAAATAGAATAAGCGTGATGAACGGGTTGGATTACAATTTTCATTCTTAATAAAGCATCGAAAGGGTTTGAATATTTTCGGTCGTTCTTTAACCACAGCGTTAAGATTCTAGGGAAGTATCTGACCGTAAAAACAATAAAAATATACGGATGAAATTAATTGCAGTACTGCTGTTATCAGCTTTTAGTTTTTCTTTTTGTTTCGCTCAAACCAACCGGCGCATCAGCGGTGAGGTAACAGACTCCGCAACCGGTGGACCTCTTGCGGGGGTGAGTATACTGGTAAAAGGTAAATCAGGCGGAACGCAAACTAATATGCAGGGTAAGTTTGTACTTTCTGTTCCCGCGGATGATACCGCAACCACGTTACTGGTTGAGCATGTAGGGTACCAGGCGCAGGAAATTACTGCAGGAAAAGAGAAGATATTGCATATTGTACTTGCAGCGAGTATGTCGCAGATGGAGGAAGTGGTGACAATTGGCTATGCTACCGTAAAGAAAAAAGATCTCACCGGCGCTGTGGTTTCGCTTGGCAGTAAGCAATTGAAAGATATACCGGTCAACTCATTGGCGGAAGCGCTTACGGGCCGGATGGCGGGTGTACAGGTAACCACTTCAGAAGGTGCGCCGGGAGCAGAGGTTCAGATAAAGATCAGGGGGAATGGATCCATTACACAGGATATAGCGCCGCTTTATATTATAGATGGCGTGCAGGTAGAAGGGGGGCTGGCCGGCCTTTCGCCGCAGGATATAGAATCGGTAGATGTGCTGAAAGATGCGTCCGCCACTTCTATCTACGGAGCAAGAGGCGCTAATGGTGTGGTAATTATTACTACCAAAGGTGGCAGGGAAGCTAAACCTGTAATTAACTATAATGGTTTTGTGGGCTTAAAACAATTGGCGAATCGCCTGGATGTATTAAGTCCCTATGAATTTGTAATCTCGCAATATGAAAGAAGCCGGGGCACTACAGAGGCACAAACATCTTTTGCACGTATATACGGGAACTGGGATAGTTTGGGTGTATACCGTGATATACCTGCCATTGACTGGCAAAAGGAAACATTTGGTAATGATGCCTGGATGCAGACGCATAATGTAGGTGTTGCAGGGGGTAATAAAACTACCCAGTATAATTTAAGCCTTACCAGTAATAACGAAGATGGGGTAATGCTCAACTCCGGTTATGACAGGAAACTGATAAACTTTAGAATGGATACTAGAGTGAGCAATGCATTAAAAGTTGGATTTAATGTACGTTATGCTAACCAGGCAATTACCGGCGCCGGTACTTCAGATGGAGGCGCTTCTACTTACAATATGCTTCGTCATACCATTAAATACCGGCCTTTTATGTTAAACAATTTGTCACCGGGCGACCTTGATGAAGCGTATTATGATGAAACGAATGCCGGTAACGCCCTGGGTATTATTAATCCCATACAGCTTAGCAATGCCCAGTACAGTAAGAAGCTAAGCTCGCTTACCAACCTGAATGGTTATGCCAATTATATATTTAGCCCGAAATTCTCATTCAGATCTACAGCCGGGGTGAACTTCAATAACCAAACCTACAATACGTTCTTTGATTATATTACTTCTAAAGCACGCACACAGGGCGCCAGTATGCCCATGGCAGGGGTGTTAACCAACCATGTGTACAACCTGTCCAACTCCAACGTATTAACCTATACCAATTCAAGAAAAAGCGATCATCGTGTGGATGTATTGCTGGGTAATGAACTTTATAATGTAAAAGCTAAAAGCACGGATATACAGCTAAAGAATTTTCCTATAGGTATTACTGCTGACAAGGCACTGAATCAGTTAAACATCGGTACTATTATTCCAACCTACCCGCAGTCGGGTAGCTACGAAAGCCGCATCGTATCGTTTTTTACACGTGCCAACTATGCGTATAAAGATAAGTTCTTAGCTAACTTCAGTTTGCGGGCCGACGGCTCTTCCAAGTTTGCACCGGGTAATCAGTGGGGCTACTTTCCCGCGGGTGCAGTGTCCTGGCGTATCTCCAAGGAATCATTTTTGGAGAATAGCAAAGTCATATCAGACCTGAAGATCAGGGCCAGCTACGGCGCTACAGGCAATAACCGCATAGATGATTACCTGTACATGAATATTTTCAGCCCTACCGCCAAATATGCGCTTAACGAACAGGTGGTGCCGGCTTATATGGTAGGTAGTTTGCCTAATAAAGATCTTAAATGGGAAACCACCATATCGCGAAACATCGGGGTTGATCTGTCCCTGCTGAAAAACCGGTTGTCGCTTACCGCCGATGTGTACCTGAATACGGTAAATAATTTATTAATAGATGTTCCCATACCGCCAACCTCAGGCTATAGCACGCAGCTACAAAATGTAGGGAGCCTGTCGAACAGGGGGCTTGAAATACAGCTAAGCGCTACGCCCATTAAAAAAACAGCATTTACATGGACTACCGAATTTAATATTTCCTTTAACCGGAATAAAATCGAAAAGTTAGTGAATGGGTTAGACCAGTATTTTGCTTATTCAGGTTTTGGTATTTCCGGTCAGCCGGCAGATTATATTGTGAAAGCCGGAGAGCCATTGGGTACTATGTATGGTTATGTATCAGATGGTTTTTATAGAACCAGTGATTTTAACTATGATGCGGCAACCAGCACCTATACATTAAAAGAGGGCGTGGTAAATGTGGCACAGGCCATTGGTATAGCACAGCCGGGTTGGATGAAGCTAAAAGATCTGGATGGGAATAATATAATCGACGAGAACGATAAAACTATTATTGGTAATGCCAACCCGAAATTTTCCGGCGGGTTGAACCAACGCTTTACATACAAAAATTTTGATTTGAGCGTCTTCCTGAATTTTGTTTATGGCAACCAGGTATATAATGCCAATAAAATTGAATTCACCAATGGCTATGGTTCTCACACCAACTCGCTGGCTTTTATGAAAGATCGCTGGCGTACCGTTGATGAAAATGGTAATGTATTGCAGCAGGTAGTGACTGTGTCAGGCAACCAGGTAGTAAGAGGCGTTGCGCCCGAGCAGCTGGAAGCCGTTAACAAAAATGCACAATACTGGATACCCATCAGCGGTGCGGGCGCCTGGTACCCCACATCCTGGGCAATGGAAGATGGATCTTTCTTAAGAATTAATAATATCACTCTTGGTTA
>JBCNOR010000488.1:0-4347 GCA_039593785.1 Niabella sp.
TATAAATACCGTTCTTATTTAGATGATTTTCGTTTTTACTGAGCATGTGATTACCCTGCCAGGAAGCCATGGCCACATATTTGAAGTTATTGCCATAAAGGTTCTTCAGGTCGTCACCGAGAGGTAATGGCACAGCCGGCCAGGTTTCAGTGCTGCCGTTCCTGGTTTCATATTGCTGTACCTGTGCTATACGATCATAATTGGCGTGATAATGATCATAATTGAGCTCGTCCCATATCCACAAACCAATGAGTATTGTAACTGCCATACCGATGCTTAGTCCGCCGATATTGATAAATGATGTGATCTTATTCTTCAATAAATTTCGCCAGGCTATTATGCAATAATTTTTAAACATGCTCTTTTTTTAAAAGGTTTGCGGCTATTCGATTTTTAGATGTTTTTATCTTATTCGGTTTTTAAACTTTTTACAGGGTTGTTTATCGCTGCCTTTACCGCTTGCGTACCAATGGTAACCAGTACGATAACCGCAATCATGAGGATAGTGGCTGCTGCCATCAACCAGCTAAGATGAATGCGGTAAGCAAATGTTTGCAGCCATTTGGTGGCAGCCAGCCAGCTAAGCGGTATTGCAATCAACAATGCAATAAAGATCAGCTGCAGGAACAACTTACCGATTAGAATAACCACATCGCCGACCTCAGCGCCAAGTACTTTCCTGATGCCGATTTCTTTGGTACGCTCCTTTATGATATAGGCCGTAAGGGCAAATAGCCCCATTGCAGAAATCAGTATAGCTATCAGCGCAAAGAAGCTGATGGTTTTTTGAATAGTAAAATAGGTCTTGAATAGTCTCTGGAAATTTTCATCAAGAAAACTATACCTGACGGGAACTTCCGGTTCAATTTGTTTCCAGCTGTTTTCTATGTTACTGATCGTTTGAGATAGATCGTTACCGGAAAGTTTTATTAAAAGGGCTCCGCCCGACAGGTATCCGCATGCCTTATTATTGATTGAATAGGCAATTGGTCTTACCGCATTGGCCAGATCCTGAACATTAATGTCTTTTGTAATACCTACTACCTGTGCTTTAACCGAATCGCAGTAAGGCATACCTACAAATGATCCGATAACTTTTTGATTACCCCAAAGCTGCGCAGCTGTTTCATTTAAGATAAGGCTGCGTGTATTTTGATCGGCATAGCTGTCATTAAAGTTTCTGCCTTTCAATACGGGGGTTCCAATTGTTTTAAAATAGTCGGCACTTACTTTAACCGTAGTCATTCTTATTGTTTGCCCGTTGAAAGTATAGTCGTTTAATATGGTGTCCACTTCGGCATCGCCCGGCACCAACGTTGTTTTGGATACCAGTTCAACGCCGGGGATGGATAGGAGGGTAGCCCGGGCTTTATCAAATCCTTCTTCCCTTGTGGCTTGCTGCGCTTCAATGCGAACTATTTGAGAACCGGAAAAGCCCTTATCCCTGGTTTGCATATAATGAACCTGCGAGCTGATCACAATAACGGCAAAGACAAAGAAGGCAGAAAGTGTAAACTGTAAGACCAGCAACAGGTTTCTCAGCTTCAGGCCCGATTTTCCCTGCGAATAATTGCCCTTTAATATTTGGGAGGTATTGAAACGGGACAGGAAAACAGAAGGGTAGAGGCCTGACAATAAAATTACAGTAACAATACATAAAGCAATCTGGAGCACAAAATAAGGAATATGGGCACCCAGTAGGGAAAATTGGATATTAAACTCCTGTTTGAACCATGGCATCAATGCTACTACGAGTAATGCTGCAATACATAAACTTATTGAACAGGATAGAATGGATTCGCCCATAAACTGCCAGAACAGCTGCTTTCTCCGGCCTCCTAATACTTTTCTTACACCCACTTCTTTCGCTCTTTTAATGGATGCGGCAATGGATAAATTACTAAAGTTTACCGCCCCGGCAACCAGTAACAGGAAAGCTAAAACCAGCAATACCACTACGGTTTTAAAATTACTTCCACCACTTTTAGGGAAATTGTGGAGCGCTGATAGCTTTTCGGAGAAAACAAGCGTTTTGCTTTCTTTTTCGAGGTATTGCTGATAAGTGAGCTTATCTTTTTTTTGCTGATCGTTATAATAAATATTGTTGATGGCATTTTCAAGCTCCGGGGAAGGAACGATCTTTTTTACCTTTATAAAAGTTTGATAAGAAAAGTTCTGCCAGTGACTATTGGATTTTTCATAGGGAGACCGGAATAGTACCTGCATATTTAATGCAGATGGCTGATCCGGCGATTGCATGACGCCGGTTACTACTACCTCCAGCCGGCCATAGAGCTTGATCGTTTTCCCGATCGGATCTTCGTGGCCAAAAAGTTTTTCCTTAACGGCTTCTGTAATAACTGCTGCATTTGGCGCATTCAAGACGGTATTAATGTTGCCTGAGGACAATTGATAGGGAAATACTTTAAAAAACAGGGAGTCTACCTCGGTAATCCCTTTCTGATATATTTTCTTATCGTTGGCTGCCACCAGTATTTCATAATCACCCGCGCCGCCCATGCGTGTAGCGGCCTCCGCATTGCTGTATTTACCGGCTATCAGGCGACCTAAAGGCTCGGGAGTTGCGCCATTCCATGCAATGCCATCTTTGTCTTCAAGTCCAAGCTTATAAATTTTCTCCAGTTCGGGGTTCCATTTGTCATAGCTTAACTCATAGTTCAAAAAAAGAAGTACCAATATAAAGCTGGCCAGGCCAACACCCAGGCCAATGATATTGATGGCGCTATACCATTTATTGTTTCGCAGATTTCTCCAGGCTATTTTTATATAACTTTTGAACATATAATTCAAATTAAAACCGGGTGTTTATTGTTGATGATTCAATATTCAATGTTCAATCTCATACTAATATGTTCTCTGTAACCGTTTGGCCATCCAGCATGCGTATAATACGGTGACTATAACGGGCGTCATGCTCGCTATGGGTTACCATAATGATGGTGGTGCCCTGTTCATTGAGATCGGTTAACATCTCCATTACTTCGTTACCATTGGAGGAGTCAAGGTTACCCGTAGGCTCATCCGCCAGTATCAGCTTGGGTTTGTTTACAACAGCCCGGGCAACAGCTACTCTCTGTTGCTGTCCGCCCGAAAGCTGCTGGGGGTAATGGTTGCGACGATGCATGATCTGTACTTTTTCAAGCACTTCCTCCACCCGTTTTTTACGATCAGCGCTTTTTACGCCGGTGTAAATAAGGGGGAGTTCTACGTTCTCAAAAACAGTTAGTTCGTCTATCAGGTTAAAGCTTTGAAAAACGAATCCAATATTATGCTTTCTCAGATCTGCTCTTTTACGCTCATTGAAGTGCGCTACCTCAATACCGTTAAAAACAAAACTGCCGCCATCCGGGTCATCCAGTAAGCCCAGTATATTTAACAAAGTAGATTTTCCGCAGCCCGAGGGTCCCATTACAGCCACAAATTCTCCCTCTTTTACTTCAAGCGATAATTTGTTGAGTGCAATCGTTTCTACTTCTTCAGTCCGGTACATTTTTTCCAGATCGGTAATTTTTATCATATAAAATATTTCAGATTCGAAAGTTTGAAGTTTCGTTGGTAGTTACATCTATTTTTTGATCACTAATTCCTGCATATCGTCCCCGTAATTCTCATAGCTGCTCGTAACTACTTTATCTCCCGGTTTTAATCCGCCCATTACTTCAAAATAGTCAGGGTTTTGACGTCCCAGTTCAATATCCGTCTTGTAAGCAACTGATCCGTCGCTGCTAAGCTTGTAAACCCATCTGCCCCCGGTTTTATTATAAAAACCTCCTCTTGCCAGTAACAATGCTTTTGTTTCATCGCTTAAAGCCAGTCGTATTTGTAATGTTTGTCCCCGCCTGATGCCATCCGGGGCCTTACCTTCAAAAGACATATCCACCGAAAATTTCCCGTTGGCTACCTGCGTATATACTTTCTTAATGCTTAGCTTATAATCTTTACCGCCAATAGTAGCAATCCCCTCCAATCCATTATAGATACGGTTAATATAATGCTCGTCTATATCTACCCTTACTTTATAATCGCCAATAACATCCAGCTGCCCCAGTCTATCCCCCTTATTTTTATTCTGGCCCACTTCTGCATCCAGCGAAGTTAGCTGCCCGTCAACCGGAGCTCGCACAATCAAATCTCCGACTTTTTGGCGCATTACCGATAAGGCATTTTGTGAGCCGTTATAGGATTGCTGTGCCTGTGCCAATTGCTGTTTGGAAGACTGGGCATCCTGGTTAATGGTTTCTGTAGCCAGGTTCTTTTTGGCCTTCGCGCAGCAGCCTGTCCAGCAGTCCCGGGTGGCGCGCTCCGGTCAGCACCACCACCGGCAGG
>JBCNOR010000489.1:0-4347 GCA_039593785.1 Niabella sp.
GGGTCTCGATCGCGCGCACGTAGGCGTGCTCGTTGCACATCATCGACACGTAATCCAGGCGATCCATGTAACCGATCGACTGGTTGAACGGCTTGGACTCGGCCAGAATGGGGATAGGCAGCAATGGTGCCATCTATCGGTTAGACCGGCATCCTTCTATGACCCAACATCCCGTAACACCGGCTGACGAAAGTGATCTCCGCATGCATATTCAAAAGCAGACTCGTAAACGCCTGGCATTAATAGATATGGTGCAAATGCAGCAACCGGTAGATGTATGGAGTAAAGCAATAAAGGATGAAGAGGCAGTTTTATTAGATGCGGCAGAAGACGAGCAGTTGGAGAAAATCGGCGAATGGCTGGATGCACAGGCTAACGGTCAAACGCCATTGTTTTGTATAGGTTCTTCGGCCGTGGAAGTAGCATTGGGCACTGTATGGAATAAAACCGAAAACAGGAAAGCCGCTGTTAATTGGTCTGATCCGGGTAAGGCGGAACCTTTATTGGTAGTTTCAGGAAGCTGTTCTCCTGTTACAGCCGGTCAGATACAATGGGCCAAAGAAAACGGGTTTGAAGAAATAGTGTTGGATGCCGCCACCATATGTGATCAGGGTGTTGCCGATTCTGTTAAGCAAGGCATCAATGATTTATTGAACAATCAGAAAAATGTGCTGGTGCATACAGGAACCAAAGATGGAGACAATTTATCGGCACAAAAATTAGGAACCGCCTTAGGTGAAATTGCCAGGCAGGCGGTAGAGAACTGTAGCATCAAAAGAGTGGTTATTGCGGGTGGTGATACCAGTAGTTATGCAGCAAGAGCCATGCAGATTGAAGCAGTGGAAATGATCGCACCCTTAGTTGCAGGAGCACCTTTATGCAAAGCTTATTCAGCCCACAATGCTATTGATGGCCTGGAAGTGAATTTTAAAGGTGGACAGGTAGGGGCGCCGGACTATTTTGGCGTGCTGCTCGCAGGAAGAATGATGAATAATAAAATAGTGAATAATCAATGGTGAACAGTGAGTGGTGAATGACAAATCCCACTGGCTATCACCCAATCATAAAAATATGGAAAAGAATAAGAACACCCCTTCAGGGGTTGGGGGCAAAACATTAGGATTGATTCACACATCGGCTACACTGGTACCGGTGTTTGATGAGCTTTGTAAAAAATATTTACCAGGTGTAAAGGTTTTTAATATCGTAGACGATAGTTTGATTAAGAACACGATCGCCTGCGGGGAACTGACCCCACAAACCTCAAAACGTGTGGTGAGCTATGCCCATTCTGCTGAAGAAGCAGGCGCTGATTATATCATGTTCACTTGTTCGTCAATTGGTCCAGCCGTTGAAACGGCGGCTACATTGGCAGGCGTGCCTGTACTGCGTGTAGACCAGCCGATGGCAGACAAGGCAGTTGCATCAGGTACTAAAATAGGCGTGGTAGCTACTTTGTCTACAACATTAGAGCCCACAAGTGATTTGGTAAGAAGACGTGCCATAGTTGCCGGTAAAAACATTGAGCTGGTTCCCCGGCTTTGCGAAGGAGCTTTTGAAGCTTTGATGGGCGGTGATGCGCAAAAGCATGATGATATTGTAGGAGCTGCATTAAAACAACTATCGCAGGAAGTAGATGTCATCCTCCTGGCTCAGGCCTCTATGGCCCGCGTGGTAGGTACTTTGTCTGAAGAGGATAAGAAAGTACCGATACTGGCCAGTCCACCTTTAGCAATGGAATATCTGTCTGAAGTATTAAAATAAACGAAACGATTGCTGCCATGATTAAACTATATCGGATTAGTTTATGGGTTTGTATTACTGCTGTTGTAGGGCTTGTTATTGCCCTATTGCTGCAGCAAACAGATCTGAGCAAAATACTGGCAGTTCTTACTGCCGTTTCACTGGCTTTAGGCCTGGGCTCGGGACCTGCGTTGAAAGGTTATCAGTATACAGCATGGATTATTGCGGCCGTAGTGGCCGGAATGGTGTACCCGCGGGCTTTTATGAACTGGGGACCAGTGAACCTGAGAGATAAAACCCTGATACTGGTCATTATCCAGCTGGTAATGTTTGGGATGGGAACACATATGAGCCTGAGAGATTTTAAGGGATTGGCGAGTACGGGCAAAGGTGTTATTGTTGGACTATTATGTCATTTTTCCGTAATGCCCTTAATGGGAGTATTGCTCACTAAGGTCTTTGATTTTGAGCCGGAGATAGCGGCCGGTATTATACTGATCGGTAGCTGCAGCAGCGGACTGGCGTCCAATGTGATGGTATATCTGGCGCGCGCCAACCTGGTGTTGTCGGTTATAGTTACGGCTATGGCTACTTTGGCCGCTCCGTTTTTAACGCCTTTATTGATGAAGACCTTTGCGGGTACATTAATAGAAGTAAAGTTTATTGATATGATGATCGAGATCATCAAGATCGTTATTGTACCCATTGGTGCGGCATTGTTGCATGATTACCTGAAAGGCGCTGGCAAAACCAGGGTGAAGGGTATCATTGTTGCGGCTTTCATCTGCGCTGTTTATGCGCTGTCGGTTTTATTATGGCTGTATCCCGATATCGCAGCAAGTGGAGCGTCACATGCGGCTTTACAGTCTTTGGAATTATCGGGCTTCCTGGCGGCCGCAGTGGTGGCAGGTACCTTATATCACCGGTTGTACAAAGCCTATCCAAAAGTGGATCAGCTGATGCCTTTTATCTCCATGTTTGGGATTATCTACTTTACTACCGTTACTACAGCAGCAGGCAGGGATAACCTCATGAAAGTAGGCTTTCTGTTATTCATTGCTTCAGTGATCCATAATGCAGCAGGTTATTTCTTTGGTTACTGGCTAAGCAGGTTCTTTGGGCTGGACAAAAATTCCAGTCGTACCGTAGCTTTTGAAGTAGGATTGCAAAACGGTGGAATGGCAAGCGGTTTGGCAGGATCGATGGGGAAACTGGGTACGGTGGGCCTTGCGGCAGCGGTGTTTAGTCCCTGGATGAATATCAGTGGCAGTATACTGGCTAATTATTGGAGGAAGAGGCCTGTGGAGCCTCCAAAGGAAAAAGAAGGTGAGGTGGCATAATAGTAAATGTTGAGAGATGTTAACGCTCCAAAGGAGTTCTTCGAACTGAGAAGTGAGTACGCTGCGTACTATGCAGAGGTTAATGACAGGTTCAATGGTGGCGAATGATTACGTGAAAATTAATTTATATCCCTCCGCGTTATCTCTGCTTCTCTTTTACTCAGCGGTGAATAGACTTAACCGCGAAGAAATGAGGACGCGAAGGTTACGCAGAGGAGTTGTCCAGTTCTGATGAAACCTGGAATGTATATTACACGTATCCACTCCACGTAATCTCTTTTTCTCATGTTCTCCGCGGTGAATAAGCGACGTCAGAGATAAATGAAGAGCATTATATATAATAGCATAGAAGTAAATTAAGCATGATTCAAAAGATTTTATTAAGAGTGTACCGTAGTTTTTTTATAAGTATGATGGGCGCTTTGGCTGTTTCAAATGCTGAAGCGCAATTGGTTGATAAGACGCCGGCTGCTGTTCCCAGCGCGCCGGCCATCTATCAAACGGAGCCTTATGAGGACCCATTGGTTAGCGGCATCAACCGCGATCTTGCCAGAGCTACCGCTTATTCATTTAGTAGTATTACTGATGCAATAAAAGGTGATCGCGATAAAAGCGGCCGTTATATATCACTAAACGGTGACTGGTATTTTAGCTTTGCCTTAAAACCAGGAGATGAACCCAAAGATTTTTACAAACAAAAAGTATCGGGCTGGAAACAAATACCGGTTCCTTCCAGCTGGGAGATGCAGGGATATGATAAGCCGATCTATAAAAGTGCGGTATATCCTTTTCGCCCGGTAAATCCTCCTTTGGTTCCAAAGGATTATAACGGCGTAGGATGTTACCAGCGCTCTTTTACGGTGCCGGCAGACTGGAAGGACAAAAACATTACGCTGCATTTCGGAGGAGTAAGTTCAGCTTATAAAGTATGGGTGAATGGAAAATTCCTGGGCTATGCGGAGGATAGTTTCCTGCCTTCTGAATTTAATATCACACCTTATTTAAAAGATGGGGAGAATATTGTTTCTGTTTGGGTAATCCGGTGGAGTGACGGTAGTTTCCTTGAAGACCAGGATCAATGGCGTTTGAGCGGTATTCACCGGGAGGTTTATTTAATGGCAGAACCTAAGTTACGTATTGCCGATTTCTTTTATCAAACAAAATTGGCGCGCTGGTGTGGACGATGCCGAAGCCGGTCGCACCGGAAGCGCAAGCGGCCAACGCACCGAAGATCGTGATCAACGACATCATGCCGATCCTGCAG
>JBCNOR010000049.1:0-14728 GCA_039593785.1 Niabella sp.
GGATGGACTGAGACGAACCAGTTGTATCATAATAAACAGGTATCAAAATTATTATTACATATACTTTACCCTCCCGTTCCAGCCAGTGGAGACACTGGTCAGGGCTATGCTGAGGTTTGTGTCTCACAAGCCAGTCGGATGCATTTAAATAAAATTGATGCCGGTTTGTTATCACATCTTTGGGGCTGATACTATTGGATTCGGCCCGGTAAACAAAATAAAGCAGAGGCTGAGCAGCCAAAACACAGGTAGAAGTTTTACCTTTTACAACACCAAATGAAGTAGCTTTTCCTATGCCGGTTCTATAGCGTGATGCATTGCCCTTTGTTTTAACAGTCATAGCCGCGGTTTCCAGGTTTTTCCCGAGCCTGTTGTATCGGCAATAGTTCCCGAAAACTCCCGCTCTGTAGTTTTGAGGTTTTGCGTCAATTCCTGCAGGTTGGTTAGAACGGCCAAAAACAATAGTGAGCTCCATCTTACCTGGTTGGAATGGCGCTGCGATAGGCGCATAATGTACACTTATAGTTGTATATCTTTTGAGAATACAGGTTCCCGGCCCTTTACAAGGGTTTCAGTTCCCTGGTCTTTAATATCTCCGTTTAGTTCTACTTTGTAAGTCACCGAATAAGGGGTGGTGCCCAATTCAAATCCGCCCATTTTTACCGCACCTGTATAAAAATCACTTGCAGATTCAAGGGTGATGGTCTTGCCCCCGTTAAAATCGTCGGTGCCAACGGTAACAACAGTTCCCGTTTTCTGCACCCCGTTAACTATCCAGTCTATTGTAGTGCCATTTACGGTACTGGCAGCTACAGTTGCATTGAAGTAGTCTCCTTCTGCTTTTGAAAAAGTGCCGGAAAGCGTAATCGTAACTTTTGCCTTTTTGCTGGTATTTGAGGGACTGTCTTTTTTAGAACAACCGGTTAGTACCATCAAAAATGCCCACAGCGTTAATGAACTAATGTTTAGAAAAGTTTTCATGTTTAAGGGTTTTGATTTTGAAAATTTGATATGAAGATAAATACGCTTAACAGCGCTATTTTATATTTTCTACCAACGGGAGAAATTGGCTAACAAACAACAGGAATGGGTAAAATTGCTACTCGCTGATGTCAAAAGGCATTTGGTAGAAAGATACCTGCCGTTCATAGGCTTTTTAGTTAATGCTGTTGTTTTTAACGATTTTTGAGTTAATGAAACGGCTGTTATTTCACCTGGTTTTCTGGCTGGCCTATTTTGCTTTGCGAGGTTTTATAGAGTACCTCTGGCTGCACGGCAGCTTAAAGGGGTTTTCTGAAACCGATTATGTAGTGGCTGCCTGGCTGGCCGCTTTCCTGGAGGGATTGCCGGAGGTGTTATATGCTTATTATCTCAGTTACAGGGTCTGGCCAATACTGGAAAAAGGTGGCGTTGCCCGTTGGTGGATACTGGCTGAAGCCCTGGTCTTATTATTATTGGCGATATACCTGGTGCGCGTGATTTTTTATTATATCGTGGCAGACCATGTCTTTAAAGGGTTATTTCCTTCATCAGAACATTTTGAATTCAGGCGCTTTATGGCTATTCTTTTCAACTTTTTAGCTACATCAGGCCTGATGGTAGCGGTAAAAGCTATCAGGCAGCAACTGGAGTTAAAAGAAAAGCAAAAAAATCTGGTTAAAGAAAAATTGGAAACCGAACTTAAAATGTTGAGGAGCCAGGTTAATCCGCATTTTCTTTTTAATACACTCAATAATATTTACGGGCTTTCAATAAAAAAGTCGGACAAAGCGCCGGAAGCGGTAATGAAGTTGTCGGAACTGCTTCATTTTACTTTATACAGGGCGGGCGCTGCAACTATTGCCCTTGAAGAGGAACTGCAAATCATAAAAGATTATATTAGTTTGGAAAAACTCCGTTACGATGAAAGGCTGGAGGTAAAGTGGGAGCAATATATTGACAATCCGCAACAGGCCATTACTCCTTTGATCCTGCTGCCACTTATTGAAAATGCTTTTAAACACGGCGCGGGGAACAGCCGCTTCCAGTCGTTTATCCACACAAAGATCAACCTTAGAAACGGGATCTTATATTTTAATATCTCTAATTCTTTTGAAAAAAATGAACAGAAACAAGTGGAAAAGAATAGAATTGGTTTGCATAATACCCGCAGGCAGTTAGAGCTCACTTATAAAGAATATGAACTGGATATTTACCAGCAGGAACAGGTATTTTCGGTAGAACTAACGATTAATCTGAATAGTTATGGAACAGCTTAAGTGTATTATTGTAGAAGATGAGCCTATAGCGGCCGAGATACTGGAAAATTATATAGCCCGGGTACCGTTTCTATCTCTTATTAACAAGGTTACAGACGCTATCTACGCATTGGAGCTATTACAAAAAATACCTGTAGATGTAATGTTCCTCGACATACACTTACCGGGTTTAAAAGGACTGGAGCTTTTAAAAATTCTAAGAAAACATCCACAGGTGATTCTCACAACGGCTTACCGGGAGTATGCGCTGGAAGGATATGACTTCAATGTAGTGGATTACCTGTTGAAGCCCATCCAGTTTAATCGCTTTTTGGCAGCTGTTAATAAACTACATATACCAGGTAGCACACCTGTTGTAACTGGCCCGGGAGAAAATGAACCGCCTTTGCGGAGACATATTTTCGTAAATATTAATAAGAAAAATATCAGGATTCACCTGGATGAAATTATTTACATAGAAAGTCAGCGTGAGTATATAAGGATTGTTACAGATAAGCAGCCTTACCTGGTGAAGTACCAGCTTGCAGATTTCGAAGCATTGCTCGGTTCAGTGGATTTTATAAGGGTGCATCGTTCTTTTATCGTAGCCAAAGCCCGTGTCAGAGCGTATACGGCTACCGAGATAGAGGTTGAGGCCGGTTCTATTCCCATTGGCCGGAACTTTAAGGGACTCGTTTTCAAAGCCCTGGAAGGCCCGATTTCTTAATTTTGAGACATATTTAATAAATAGCCTGTATTTGCCATTTATCTTTATTGTAAATTCGCGAAGCATTTAAAGGATCAATTTAGATATGAAGAAGTACTTTTTATTGGCAGGTTTTGTTATAACGTCTGGATGGGTAATGGCTCAAAGCGGCAAACTGGTCGCGGAAAAATCGGGTAAAGGCGCTGTGCTGGTGCATCAGGTACAGCCTAAGGAGGGACTGTATTCGATTAGCCGCGCATATGGTGTAAAAGTGGCTGATATAGCAGCGGCGAACGGGCTTGATAAGGACAAAGGGCTGTCGATTGGCCAGAAAATAAAAATTCCTTTAACTGCTGAAAACCTTTCTAAGAAAAAAGGCAAGACACCCGTGTATTATGAGGTGTCTGCCAAAGAAACACTAACGAGCATCAGCAGCCGTTTTAATAAGGTATCTGTAAAGGATCTGAAAAGCTGGAATAAAATTGATGGTGATGCAATTGGCAAGGAAAAAAGTATTATCGTAGGGTATTTTGACGGAGCAGCTCCAGCCGCTGCCACTGAAAAAGAAGCAGATCAAAAAAATAATACAGCAAAAACCAACACCAAAACAATTGGCCAGGCTTCGGTAAAAGGCACTACTATTAACATCCGGAAGGGACCGGCTACAGACCAGGCGGTTGTAGGTACAGCCCGGCAGGATGATGTGTTGGATATTCTCAAAAAAGTAGACGATGAGTGGACCTGGGTTCGTACCAGGGAAGGTGTGGAGGGTTTTGCTGCCTCCCAGTTTTTAGAAACCATAGAAAAGAAGGCGGAAACGAAACCAACCCGTACCGCAGCAAAAGCCATAGGCACTGCTACGGTTTCCGGCACCAATATCAATATAAGGAAAGGCCCTGCAACAGACCAGGAGGTAATTGGTGTAGCGCAGCAGGATGAAACAGTGGATGTGCTTAAAAAGGTAAATAATGAATGGACTTCCATTCGAACCAAAGATGGGATAGAAGGTTTTGTCGCTTCCCAGTTTCTGGCAGCAGGCAACAAAAAAGCCGAAGTAAAGCCTGAACGCCCCGTTGCTGCAAAATCTATTGGTAATGCTATCGTATCGGGCACCAATATTAATATAAGAAAAGGGCCTGCCACAGACCAGGAAGTTGTAGGTGTGGCGCAGCAGGATGAAATAGTAGAGGTATTGAAAAATGTTAATAGTGAATGGACTTCTATCCGAACCAAAGATGGCATAGAAGGATTTGTGGCCACCAGGTTCTTACAGGCTGAAGGTAAAAAAGCGGCGCCTAAAAAAGCAGCAGAAACTACTCAAACTGCTACCGCATTTGGTACCCGTATCAATATCCGCAAAGGTCCTTCTACTGACCAGGAGGTGATAGGTATGGCACAGCCGGACGAAGTGCTTACTTATATCCGCAAAGTAGATAACGACTGGTCTGAAGTACGTAATGCTGAAGGTACAACAGGTTTTGTTGCAACCCGGTTCCTGTCATTCGATGGGAAACCCTCTGCTGCTGCCATAGAGGCTGAGGCTCTTGCCAAAATCCAGGCTGAGGAGGCGGCTAAGGCTGCTGGAGAAGCCGCAGCCACTGAAAGAGCATTGGCGGATGCCAAGAAAAAAGAGGAAGACCGGAAAGCAGAAAGCCTGGTGTCTGAAAAAATCACTGCGCGAAATGATGCTGAAACAACTGCACCCGATGATGCAGGCTATTTTAAAGCAGATTATCTTAAAATGGTAAATCCCAACCTGGCTTATGAAAAAACATTTGCTTCTGGTATTTTTAAAACAGACCGTGGCTGGAATGATGGTAAATATTATTTACTGATGGATAATGCGGCTCCCGGCAGCCTGGTGAAACTCACTAATCCTGCCAATAATAAAGTGGTATATGCAAAAGTGCTGGGCAAAATGAAGGGAATTCAATACAGTGAGGGATTTGATATACGGATCAGCGAAGCAGCTGCTCAAAAGCTCCAGCTTGGTAATGCCGAGAAGTTTAATGTAACGGTAACTTACTAAAGACGGGGGAAATATCGCCTATATCTCTCCAGGATATAATACTTGTATGCTCGTTTAATGGCTCAGTTTTATTACCGCCGTAAACGAGCATAGTTTGTTTATGATATAAATTGTTTTTTGCCAATAGCGGATTCCGGAAAACATAGATGGGGTGGTTGCTGCGGCCGCTTTTATTTTTATAGCCAGGGCTGGTATACGAGATGATGTAAAAATGGATTTCTATCCATTTTTGCAAGAATTCGTTCTTTAAAGTGGAGTAATAATAATAACCGCAATTAAATTAAAATCTGTAGCCTCTTAAGAAGTCTTCTGTTTGCATTCTTTTTTTGCCCTCTAATTGTATTTCAAGCAGGTTGAGCCATCCGTCTGAGCAGGCCAGGTGTAAATAGGTTTTGCCATCAGTACTAAACGCACCCGCTGGCTGGTCAGGGATTGTATTTATTTTTTCAGCCCGGTATATCTTTAATTTCTTTCCTTTTAAAAAAGTAAATGCTGTAGGGTAGGGAGATAGTCCCCGTATCAAATTATATACTGCTTCTGTATTTTGTGCAGTATGGATCTCGCAGGTTTCAGTAAAGATCTTTGGTGCATGGCGCAGTGGTTGGTCTGTTGACAAGAGTTGCGGCATTTCTTTAAGGCTGCCATCCGCCAGGCCTTTAACCGTTTTTAATAACAGGCCGGCGCCTACATGCATCATAATGTCGTGTATAGTGCCTGCGGTATCTGTTTCTTTAATGGGAAAACTTTCCTGCAATAAAATATCGCCCGTATCTATTTCGTGTTGAAGCTTAAAAGTAGTAACGCCCGTCTCTTTTTCGCCATTGATTACGGCCCAGTTAATAGGAGCTGCGCCACGGTATTGCGGCAGGAGAGAACCATGCAGGTTAATAGTGCCCATAGGAGGCATATTCCATACCACTTCGGGTAGCATCCTAAATGCTACACAAATCTGCAGATCAGCCTTTAATGCTTTTAATTCCTCTAAGAAAGCAGGATTTTTAAGCTTTTCCGGTTGAAGCACCGGCAGGTTTTTGCTAACGGCATATTTTTTTACAGCACTTTGTTGCAGCTCCATACCCCGGCCCGCAGGTTTATCCGGTGCTGTAATAACTGCCACTATTTTACAACCGGCTTCCACCAATGCGTTCAGGCTGGTTACTGCAAATTCGGGCGTACCCATATAAATAATGCGTAATTCTTTATAACGATCCACACTCATAGCCGCGAATATCGCAGCTTTTTTGATAAAAAACAGGTGGCAAATTAAAAAGACCTACCTTCGATTACAGAGAAGACCGCTTCTGATGTGTTTTCGGGTTGAGTATTGCACCGCTGTACAAGTGTGCGACGCAACGATGATGAGCAATAATTGAAAGCTGGCATAAAAAAACAACAAACAAGAAAACAATGCAACAAGTAAAAAAAGGTGATAAAGTAAAAGTGCATTATCACGGTAAGTTAACCACGGGTGAAACATTTGACAGTTCTGAAGGTCGCGAGCCTCTTGAGTTTGAAGTAGGAAGCGGCATGGTGATCAAAGGTTTTGACGATGGCGTTACAGGCATGGCAGTGGGTGAAAAGAAGACCATTAATATACCGGTAGAAGAAGCTTATGGTCCTAAGAACGACGAAATGTTAATTGATATGCCCAAGGATCGTTTTCCTGAAGATATGCAGCTGGAAGTAGGCATGCCACTGGTAATGAGCGATCCGAGTGGTCAGCAATTCCAGGTAGTAGTTACAGAAATTAAGGATGATGCCGTAACACTTGATGGTAACCACCCGCTGGCGGGCAAAGACCTTATTTTCGACCTTGAATTAGTAGGGATTGAAGGAAAAGCTCCTTTAATTATAACTCCCTAATTCGTAGTATGGTATATATAATTTCCCCAAAGTATATTTGAAGTCGCTTTGGGGTTTTTTATACCTGGATTTATTGGTTTCTTTATGTGGCAACCCTTAAATTTGCAAAGAGCCTGAAAAGTACCTATAACCAATAAAATTTTATTGAATGATTAGTGAATATGATTTTAGTGTTGCGAACCGTTTTCTGAAATACGTTACCGTAGATACTCAAAGTGATCCTAATACCGATCGCTTTCCTTCAACAGAAAAACAAAAAGATTTAAGCCGGATATTGGTAGATGAGCTGCAGCAGATGGGCGTAGCAGATGCGCACCTGGACGAGCATGGTTATGTATACGCAACCATACCTGGCACCACCGACAAAAAGGTACCGGTAATTTGTTTCTGCAGCCATGTTGATACTGCGCCCGACTGCTCTGGGACCGGTGTAAAACCGATTGTTCATAAAAATTTTGACGGGAAAGATATTGTATTACCAGATGATCCGACTCAGGTGATCTCCATCAGGCAACATTCCTATTTGAAAAAGCGTATCGGGGACGATATTATCACAGCGTCAGGAACTACTTTATTGGGAGCCGATGATAAAGCCGGGGTTGCCATCATTATGGACCTGGCCAATTACCTGGTTACACACCCTGAAGTAAAGCATGGCGATATCAAAATATTATTTACGCCTGATGAGGAAGTGGGCCGCGGAGTGGAAAAAGTTGACCTGAAAAAACTGGGCGCCGATTTTGGCTATACGCTTGACGGAGGTAAACGCGGTACTTATACCGATGAGACCTTTAGTGCCAATGGTGTTACTGTAACTTTTTATGGTATCAGTGCTCATCCGGGTTATGCCAAAGGCAAGCTGGTAAACGCAATGAAGGTAGCAGGTACCTTTTTAGATTTGTTGCCTAAGGATTCTTTTAGTCCCGAGAATACTGAAGACAGGGAAGGTTTTGTACACCCGGTACAAATGGAAGGTACGGTAGAAAAAGCCGTCGTTCAATTTATTATCCGCGATTTTGACACATCCATGTTAAAGCTGCATGAGAAACGCCTGGAGCAGTTTGCCAAACAGGCTACCGGCAGGTACGACGGGTCTACTTATACTTTTGAAAGCAGGGAGCAGTACCGTAATATGAAAGATGTGTTGAAAGACTATCCGCAGATTGGCGAATATGTGAAAGAAGCCATGAAGCGTAGTGAGGTAGATTTCAGGCAGGATAGCGCACGTGGCGGCACCGACGGATCCCGTTTGTCATTTATGGGCCTGCCTTGCCCGGATATCTTTACCGGCGAAATGGCTTTTCATAGCAAGCACGAATATGTGAGTGTGCAGGATATGCAGAAGTCGGTTGAAGTATTGATTAACCTGGTGCAGGTATGGGAAGAAAAGGGCGAGCTGTTGCCGGTAGTTTAAAGACTGCTGGCGTATGACGCTGGATTAGTTCAAGCCTCTTGTTGTAATCGGGGTGATTGCCCGGTTCATTTATTTATCTCTATTTTTATAAAAATAAAACACTATGGAATTTTTAAGTTACTGGTGGGTGGTTGTTTTACTCATCATTGTATTTAGCGGCCTGTTTACGATTAACCAGGGGTATATAGGCGTTATTACCATGTTTGGAAAATACCAGCGTATCGCCCGTCCGGGTTTGCGTTTTAAAATTCCATTGATAGAGCAACTCTTTAAGAGAGTATCTACACAAAACCGTTCGGTAGAGCTCGAATTCCAGGCGGTAACGCAGGATCAGGCCAATGTATATTTTAAGGCGATGTTGTTATATGCGGTGCAAAACGAAGACGAGGATACTATCAAAAAAGTAGCATTTAAGTTTATCAGTGATCGCGACCTGATGCAGGCCCTGATCAAAACTATTGAAGGTAATGTGCGTTCTTTTGTGGCCACTAAAAAGCAGGCCGAAGTGCTGGGCCTTCGGCGCGAGATTGTGCAGTATGTAAAGGTTGAAATTGACCAGACATTGGAGGAGTGGGGTTTTCACCTGCAGGATTTACAGATCAATGATATCACTTTTGATAAAATGATCCTGGATTCTATGAGTAAGGTAGTGGCCAGTAATAACCTGAAAGCTGCAGCTGAAAATGAAGGACAGGCCTTATTGATCACCAAGACCAAATCGGCTGAAGCGGAAGGTAATGCCATTAAGATCAGCGCTGAAGCAGAACGTGAAGCTGCTAAGTTAAGAGGGCAGGGTATAGCGCTTTTCCGGGAAGAAGTAGCAAAGGGTATGTCTTCTGCGGCTACCGAGTTGAGGCAGGCCAACCTGGATACTAATTTTATTCTGTTCAGTATGTGGACAGAGGCGATCAAAAACTTTGCAGAATATGGTAAGGGTAATGTAATCTTCCTGGATGGAAGCACTGAAGGGATGGAAAAAAGTATGAAGCAGTTTCAGGCGTTGATGATGAGACCTGCCGGTACGGATGAAGACTTAAATAAACCCAAAATTCAGGGGGGATAATTTGCATTTTGTATTCAAATTTTCATTAGCTTTGCCACCCCAAAACAGGCTGCCCGGGTGGCGATCCCGATAGTTCGGGAGGTAGACGCAGGATACAATTAATCTCTGTTGTCTGAAGTCACCCCAACGAAAATGCCCGGGTGGCGAAATTGGTAGACGCACCGTCTTCAGGTGGCGGCGTCCGAAAGGATGTGCTGGTTCGAATCCAGTCCCGGGCACTAAAAGAGGTTGTAAACAATTGGTTTACAACCTCTCTTTAATTTATAGTTAGTCGACAGTCAGATTCTACGGATCAGGGATCAGGTTGAAAAGTTGGGGATTATATAGTTCATGCATAGATTTTAGCTAATCGAAAAAGGAAGAAATTGATGTCCCTGACACCTCTTGCAGATGCCCTGAAAGCTTTGAATGTATTCCACAATCGAAATGATTTTATTACCAACTTTATACCCGAAAGGGTATAAAGGCACTGAACTGGATAAATGAATCCTTTACCCGACAAAGAAGGGAAAGAGTATAAAGAAATTATGATGGAGTACGCTATCAGACTGAAATTAGTATAAGTAACGAGGAAAACTTATGGTTCGATAAGCTGAATTTATTATAGCTTGACTCCCATACTTGATATAAAGGTCCCTTCTCATTAAAGTATATTCATATGCAGAAAAATATGATGTAAATAAGTATTCAACTATAGCATTAGAATAATACACAGGCTCCGATGCTTTGTAATTCTGTCGGATTCAGAAAAAGTTTATTTTTAAACGGTGATTAATTTTGAAAGATATGTTGATTCGTAAAGCCACTCCATCTGATGCGCCTTCGATTGCAGAGTACCTGTTTAAGGCGATGGAGGAAATTATTTATCATTATGCAGGCAGTGGTAAGGTAGAAGAATCAAAACTATTACTTGCCCGGCTTGCTGCTCAACCTGCTAACCAATACTCTTATGAATTTACATGGGTGATCGAAGAGGATGGTGTGATTATGGGATCAGCCAATATATATGAAGGAGCCAGGCTCCATGAGCTTCGCCAACCTGTTAAAACCTTAATAGAAGCCACATCGGGTAAACGCTTTTCACCCGGAGACGAAACCGGACCGGGCGAATGGTACCTGGATTGTATTGGTGTAAGTGCGCATATGCAGGGCAAGGGAGTAGGTTCGCGGTTATTGGATTTTTTGATCGGACATCATGTTATACAAAATCGGCAGACCATCGGTCTCCTGGTGGATAAAGACAATCCCAATGCTAAAAGGCTGTATTTAAGAAAAGGTTTTAAAGTAGTAGGAGAGAAAGCTTTTGGTGGAAAACAAATGGAGCATCTTCAGATCAGTCCAGCCGACTTGTAGTAGGTATTAAATCAGTTCCTTCTATAGTTTCACGGTATGTTATAACGGTAACCAACTAAAAAAAGGGCAGTGGCCAAGCCACTGTCCTTTCCATTATGTCTGCTCCGCTTACAATAGCTCACCCATCCCGAACACCGTCAATCCTTTGGCAAATTGTTCGGCTACCGCCTGATTGGCAGCTTCAATATATTGGCCGGTGATTGGATCAACCACGGTGCGCAATGGCCGGGCGCCTTTCGGGGTACCGATCAGTTTTACTATGGCATCAGCAATATCCTGCGGGTTTGGTTTTTTAGCCTGCATCTCGCCGCCCAACGCGGCTACCATTTTGTTAGGTATATCAGCAATAGCCGTGTACCCTTCAAACACACCCTGGTCAGATGCAGGATTGTTCTTTTGCTGCATTTCGGTAGGGAAAGCACCCGGCTCCACAATAGCCACGTCAATACCTAAACGTTTTACTTCATAATGCAGACCCTCGCTTATTCCTTCCAGCGCAAATTTGGAGGCCGCATAGATGGTAGCGAACGGGAAAGACACCCGACCAAAGCCACTGGTCACGTTAATGATCAGTCCCTCGGCCTGTTTGCGCATGGCGGGCAGCACCTGTTTGATCAGCCGCCAGGGCGCGTAAACGTTGATATCAAAAGTGGTGTGCACATCGGCCGTGGTAAAGCTCTCGGCTACACCGGTCATACCGTAGCCGGCATTGTTTACCAGCACATCAATAGTGCCTTCTTTGGTCAAAATGGTTGCGACGGCCTCTTTTACGCTGTCGTCGTCGGTTAGCGTAACATCAAGGACAGTCACATTTTCCACAGCTGCAAGAGCCTGGGCTTTATCGGCGTTACGGCCCTGGGTATCGCGCATGGTAGCGTATACCTGATGTCCTAAGGCGGCCACGCTGTGGGCCGTAAGCCAGCCAAAACCGCTATTTGTTCCGGTTATCAATACAATCTTTTTGCTCATCTTTTTTAATTGTTTTAAATGAATAAGCAAAGGTTGAAAACGGCAACAAAAAAACATTTACCAAATGGTAAAAAGCGTACTTAACGGATATTACGGCGTATCTGGCTGAGCGATTGTTGGGTGATGCCGAGGTAGGAGGCAACGTAAGAAAGTGGGATGCGGTTGATCAGGTTAGGGAAGCTCTCAATAAATGATAAATAACGCGTGGTCGCATCTTCAGAAACCAGCGGACTGCGCCGCTCCATAGCCAGCGTAAGGCATTTTTTGACCATATTAGCCTTCATCATTTCCCAGCCCACAATGGTATTGGATATTTCATCCCAATCCTTTTTGTTAAAAGCGAGCACTTTGCAGTCGGTAACAGCCTGTACATATTCCGAAGCCGCGATCTGTGATTCGAACTTTTCGTTATCGACCACAAAATTGCCTTCGTCTACAAAATAGTTGGTGATCTCTTCGCCCTTGTTATTATAATAGCAGAAGCGGAATACGCCTTCCAGGACGAATGCCACATACCGGGGCACTTTCCCCGCTTCTGACAGGTAGTCGTCTTTTTTGAATTCCAGCATTTCTACCTTGCTCAGCAAAAAGTCGATCTGCTGTTTGTTCAGCTGACCAAATTGCAGGATAAGATTTACCAGCGCTTCCATCACCCAAAGATAGTTTACAGTACGGGTCATTCATTTACCAAATGATAAAAAATAAAAACAACGCTGAACTTTTATCGGCTTGTTAGATGAAGTCCAATGCAAACCGGAAATTCAACTATCTGACCAGTCGTCAGTTTATGATACAATTTTTAAGCGGTAGCTATATACACAATATTTAAATATTCCCAATCCTTCATATTTACCAGTTTCGTTGTAGTAAGGAAGTCAATTAGTATAATTAAACGATTACTGCAGGTTAGAAAAGGCAAATCGCGACGATCTATTTCAGGAGTTCTGCCAGCATTTCTTTACCACCCTCATTGTTGGGATTTAAAGCAAGGGATCGACAGGTAGCCTCAAAAAAAAATAATTGTAAAAAGGACAAAAAATAATTTTTTAGGTTAATTTTAGGGAGTCCTGGCTCATTGCGTTTACCCATAAAGCGCATCGTGAGCAGATCAGATTGCTTATAATAATTTGTCGCCAATTCCAAACACTGATGACGCATATTAATACGATTGATGCATTAAAAGCAAGTGATGAAGTAGTATTCGGTGAACTTTTTCGCGATTATCACTTCAGGGTGTACTCCTATATTTTATCGAAAACCAATTCTTCTTATATAGCAGAGGAAGCTACACAACTTACTTTTATAAAGCTGTGGGAGCACAGAAATAGCTTACAGGAGCAGCTTCCGTTATCGGGGCAGATATTTCGCATAGCTAAAACCACCTGTATCGATCTTTTAAGAAAAGAATCTGTCCGGGTGCGCCATTTGGCAAAGCAGAAATCCGGCGTCAAGGTAGGAGATGCAATGGATGTATTACATGAAAAAGAATTGCAGGATAAGTTGAATGTAGCTGTGAAGCAAATGCCACCGGTGAGAAGACTGATTTTTAACCTAAGCCGTTTCGAAGCTAAATCACATAAAGAAATCGCCTATATGCTTTCATTATCTGTAAGAACGGTTGAAAGCCATATTCATTTAGCCCTTAAGCAGTTAACTCATTTATTTTTCCCACTGCTGGCTCTATTGTTCCTTTTTTAAAAAAATATTTTTCACTGCACTAAGTGTTTGCTTAATTTCAAACGTATTCATTATTGTTCATCTCAATCATCATTTTATAATAATTGCCGGTAATTATTCTGAAATGACACGCTGTTAAAATGATAACGCAGGATTTAATCAAAAAGTTTTTCAGGCAGGAGTGTACACCAGAGGAACGCGACATTGTATTGAAATATTGGGAGACCAATCCTGAGGCGTTTGACAGTTATTGGGATGAGCAGGAATGGGAGCATCTTGAGGGAGTGAAGGAGAGAAATACAAGGCTTTCACAGAAGATGTTTTCAAAGGTGAGCAGGCGCACTACCAGGAAAAAGAAAGTGCTTTTACTGAGGAATGCCGGTATTGCTGCCTCCGTTTCACTGATGCTGCTGGTAGCCGGATCGATCCTTTATAAAACCCGCAATCATAGTGATGTGATTTCAAGGTATAAGTCACCGGTTAGCACGTCAGATAGTTGGATACAGCGCGAGAATACCGGGAGTGCTCCTTTGAATATTTTGCTGGAGGACGGATCATTGGTCGTTGTGGAGCCGGGCGGGTGTATCAGCTATCATCAACCGTTTAACTTCAATGGGGAGCGGGTAATTTACTTGGAAGGAGAGGCCCGGTTTAACGTCGCAAAAGATAAGAAGAGGCCTTTTCGGGTATTTTCGGATGCATTGGTTACAACAGCGTTGGGTACATCTTTTACTGTAAAAGCAATTGCCGGCAAAGAGGAGATCACGGTTGCGCTGCATGAAGGACGTGTTGCAGTGAAGCCGTCACGCCAGCTTAAGGCTGGTTGGGAGAAGGACTTTTTTTTGTTGCCGGGAGATCAACTGTTTTATAACAAAACCCGGGAAACTGCAAGATTGCAGGTTGGTCAAAAAGTTCGGCATCCTGCAACAACGACAGTTGCCGGGAAGCCGGATGCAGCTCCCGAAGTACTAAAGCCCGATTGGTATAAGTTTGACGGAATGCCGCTCAGGAAAGTAATTGAACAATTAAAAGTTTATTATGGAGTTGATATACGATATGCTTCACCCGATATGGAAGATAAGTACTTTACTATACGGATTGATAAACAGGATTCCATTGAAAATGTCCTAAACGATATAGCACTGCTGAACGATTTTATTTTAACAAAGAAAAACGGCGTTTATTTTCTGCTAAAAAAATAGTATAAGCCTTTAAAAATTTGCTACGTAATAGTTAAATCATTGTGTACCGCACAGTGACAGGTATCTTATTATATCATCTTAAACGAAAAGCTGCACATGAACACAAAATTGTTATTGGGGCCGTATTTTTTATGCACCTTACTGATCTCTCTTTTTATCCCGGTAGTAGTCGGCGCCCAGGATGGCAGAACTGATGTCCGGGGCGTTGTTCGGTC
>JBCNOR010000490.1:0-4344 GCA_039593785.1 Niabella sp.
GAGTCCACATCTTTTCTAAACTGGTGGAAAATATCACCGGCGGGTATATTCACCGTTTGCTCCTGGCCTTTGTCATCTGTAAAAGTGTGCGGTTGCAATTGAAGGTATTCCTCAACTTCCATGTTGTTGGAGAATGCCTTATCAATTAAATTCTTTTCCCGTTGACTGAGCCGGTTATATTGGGCCAGCACTTCTTCTGCAGTTAATGCAGGTTTGGCTTTTGCATTTCCGTGTTTGCGGAAGTAAGCAGCCAGCTGCACACGATGCCGCTTTACATATTCAATAGCATTATCGCCGTAATTACCTACCCAGTAGTTCAGGCGCTCATCAATTTCAGCAGTCCATATTTCGTTCTGGTAGATCTTCCAGCTTACTCCATGGTCCTCCAGCAACTCAGGGAACGTGCTCCAATCTACAAAAGCGCCATGGCGCGATTCTGCATGTGCATTGCGTACTGCGGGTTTGCTATCGCCATTTAATGCTTCTCTTATGGTTCCGGTCCAGAAAAATAACCTGTTGGGTGTGGTACCTGTGAGCGATGAGCAGAAGTAGTGGTCGCAAAGTGTAAACGCATCGGCCATGGCGTAATAAAAGGGAACATCTGCCCTGTTGAAGTAGCCCATGCACATTTCTGTTTTTTGAGGGATCCACTGGTCGTATTTCCCGTCATTTCTAGCCCTGCTTTGGTCTGGCCAATCGTGGGGAAGCCCGCCCTGCCAGGTCACTTTTGTTTTATTAATGTCGATATGAAAAGGAGCATGGGCATCGCCGTTTCTGGACTTTTGTATCCATGCTTTGTTTTTGTCGGGAAGGGTTTTGATTCGCGGATCGTTAAAGCCCCGTACGCCTTTCATACAACCAAATATATGATCGAAGGACCGGTTTTCCTGCATCAGGAAAACGATATGTTCGGCATCGTAAAAAGTGGTGCCTTTGGGCGCATTAATAGACAATGCTTTTTTAATACTCGACGGCAGCACGTTATTTAAACCAGCAGCTCCGGAAAGTATGGTTGCGTTTTTTAAAAAATCTCTGCGGTTTTGACTCATTATAAATGGAAGGGTTATAATTGATAAAAACTTTTAAAGGCAGCCATAGTTGCCTTTAAAAGTGATGAATGATTTTGTTAAATTGATGGTTATTGTATCAGCCACATTGTGCTGTTCACGTTATCATTACCATTATATTGCCTCTGTACTGCTTCATCTATATTAGCCTTATTTCTTTGGTATTCTACTAACGGATACATCCATCGGGTGGGTATTTTGTCTTTTATTTCATTAAGATTGGTGGCAGGGTTAATAGGCCACACAGGATATCCTGTTCTCCTATATTCGTAATAAGCCTCGTATGGATTTTGCATAAAGCGCATCAGATATTTCTGTTGCAGTATTTGTTTTATCTGGTCGGCACTATTTGAAGCGAAAGCAACGTAAGGCCCGGTAAGATAGGTTTGTATATACGCGTCTGTTATTTTTCTATCGTGATGATATTGCGCATTATCTGGCGTATTGTTGGCTACAAATTGCATGGCCGTCTTTATACCTTCCTCATAATACTGCTTGGCATTTCCCGCAAGCCAGCCCCGGCAAATTGCTTCTGCAATGATGAAGTTTTGTTCTGGATATCCTATAAAAACGAGTGGTTCTCCTATAGTATAATCTGAGTATCTTAAATTAAGCAGGCAGAACTTTTTAGCATTCCAAAGTGCCTTAGCCTCGCTAAAAACAATTGTATGATCGGTTCCTAAATAGGCATCGTAGCTGTTGGCTGGTATTCCTGCCGTTGTGGTTTGATATACAGATGGGTTTGCATAATAAAATAGTCTATAGTCCTGAAACTTTTTAAGTGTATCAATCAAAAATTTAGTGATCATAGGATATTGGGTGAAGGAATGAACCTGCCTGTTAAATGGGTATATCTGCCCGGCCTTGTCAGAAAAAACAAGTTGAAAATTTTGTGTGTTACTTTGTAACAAGAAATTGCTTTGCACAATTTGTGCAAATGTTTCCTTTACTTTCAGATCCGGATCATTTTCTTTTTTGGATAAATGTAACAGTACTTTTAACCGAAAAGCATTCGTAACTCTTCTCCATACCTGAACATTTCCGTTTAGAATAGGATCGCCCGAAAAGTTGGTTGCAGATGCAAAGGATTCTTCAGCAGTCTTTAAATCAGCAAGCACCTGACGCATCACTTCTTTTTGGGTATCATATTTAGGAGTTGTATTTCCTTCTTCTCCTTTTAAAGCCTCACTATAAGGTATATCGCCTACATCCATAGACATATAGAAAAGACGATACGCTTTTACAAACAATCCCAAACCACTATAAGCATTTTTATCAGTTTCACTAGCCAGGTCTATCATTTTTTTGATATTGGTGAGAGAACTATAATTTAAGCTTGTACGCCCAAACTCATTATAGGTTGCATTGTCTCCATCTTCGCCCCAAACCAGGCCTTTGGTTAAGCATTCTCTTACTGCAAAAGCCTTCCCGTTGGGTGGCCTCGTTATATCCAATACAATGGCTGTAGCCAACATCGCTGGTGTTACTTTTTCCGTGGCATTAGGGTTGCTGTTTAACTCATCAAATTTGGAGCAACCTGCTAATAAAAGAGATGATATAAATAAGAGTATAAGATTTTTCATGTGTAAATTTTTAGAAACTGAATTTTAAATTAACACCCATGTAGCGTATAGAAGGCGAATTAATATTATCAAGTCCGATATCGGGGTCAGAGTGTTTAAACTCCTTGGTCCATAATAAAAGGTTTTGACCAACCAGGCTTATCGCGGCATCCTTCATTCCTATTTTTTTACTTGCCGATGCCGGAAGGTTGTAGGAGATTGATAAGTCGCGTAGCTTAAGAAATGTGGGTGCAAAGTAGTTTTGAATGCGTGGAGCGCCAATATATGGATTCATAGTTTTGGTATAACTTTCGTAGCTTGTAGCTATTGTATTGGCTTCAAACACTCTGGTATCGGTGCCCGCAATGATGTTTCCATAAGGATCGCGCTGTACGGTCCCTGACTTCAACACAACCCCTTGCCCTACATAATTATTTAGCCCGTTTACCACCTGGTCGTAGCGGTATTGATTATCGCTCTCAATATGAGCACCCGAATTCCACATGGCCTGGTTAATGGTGTTGTACATTATACCTCCGATACGCCCGTCAACAGTAAACGATAATCCAAAATTTTTCCATTGTACATTATTGGTGATGCCTGTTATAAACTTGGGGTCAGAAAAGCCTAGAAATGATGAAAACTGGCTGATCTGTGGCAGCCCGCCGGTGTGAATAATACTGCCATCCGGTGCTCTGTTGTAATCGAAAACTGATATCCAATCATATCTTGCTCCTTTTTTTACCCATGGCTGATCTGCAGAATATTCATCGTCTAATTTATAATAATACCTATGACTTAAAGACCAGTTGAAAGTTGCATCCCATTTCCAGTCTGCATTGTCTAGTATAGTACCCATTATTGTAACTTCATATCCTTTTCTTACAAGTTGTTCGTCATAGTTAACATAGGTGTTTGTAAACCCGGAAGTACCACTTACACTTGCACTAATAATTCTATTATAATTTAGATTTCTATAATAGGTAAAATCAATTTTTAGCCGGTTACGTAACAGTGATGCCGCTAAACCCGTTTCAAATGAGTTGGTGACTTCGGGCTCAATGTCAAAACCACGTATGAGTGTAGGATATCTGGCGGCAGTTAAGCCGTTCCAGGTATTAGGGCTAACGCTATAAGTCGTATTGATGTCATAAACGCCCGGAACCACTTTTGATTGAGTCCACGAGCCTCTAAACTTTAATAAATTAAATACCTCGGGCAGGTGAAATGTTTCAGAGGCTACCCAACTTGCAGCCACAGATGGATAAAAGTAAGATTGTTGGTTTTTACTTAATGTAGAGCTCCAGTCATTTCTCCCAGTTACATCCACGAAAAGTTCACTCTTCCAGGAAAAAGTAGCTTTACCGTAAGCACTGTTTACTTGCCTTTGTGTTTGGCTTTGGTCTGCCCTCGCGGGATCTACCGAGGCATAAATAGAATAATATCCGGGCATGCTTAAGCCATTTTGAGTAGCAATGCTTGTGGAATTACTATTCCAATAGTATATAGTACCTCCAAGTAAACCATCTATACCAAATTTTCCAAACTTATGGTTTGCGAGTAGTAAAAGGTCATTGTTAAGGCTATACCCCGAACTATTAGTTTTCCCGTAGCTTCCTTTGGGGTCAGTTAAAGTGCCTATAGGGTTTCTTCTGGTGATCTTTTCTGCGTAGTAATCAAGTCCCGATCTGAGGGTGGCCTTTAACCACGGCGTA
>JBCNOR010000491.1:0-4335 GCA_039593785.1 Niabella sp.
TGGAAAATGGAATGCTTTACCGGGCGGCGGGAGCAGCGTACCGGTAGATGTGTCCTCAGGTAATATACAAATGGATGCTGTGTTAAGCGTGCAGAAGAGAAAACCAATTGATGCCAGGTTTATTCTGGATACAGGCGCGGGGTACGAGTTGATCGTTTTTCGCCCGCTGGTTTTAAAACACAGGTTATTGGTAGATGGATTTAAAGCAGACTCCACGGGCGCTACTGTAAGTATGGGTATTTCAACACCTGTTTTTTATGGAAAAGCCAGCCAGTTAAAATTGAAACCTGATTTTATTGTAGATAACCTACCTGTTACCTTAATGGGGAGCGGCGCCAGCACTGCTTCCTGGAGGCCTGGAACGGATGGCTCGCTGGGGATTAAATTTATTTCCCGGTACAATTTTGTAATCAACCTGATGGAAAAGTATATTGCTTTTATACCTGGCAAAAGTGGTCGCTTTTAAATGGGGTATCGTCTGCGGAACATTCCATTGCTTTGTTGTTTGCGAATATAGCGCTAACAGAAGCTCCTTTCGTTTTATAAAAGGCAGCGGTTGGTAAGCAAGATTCTCAGGAGTTTCCATCGGTTACTCCTTAGCCATAATTCAGCCTGTTTTACAAAGCACGCGCAAATACCTGCGTCCAGTAAGCTCCGGATTTAGCAGCTCCCATTTCCGTAGCATTCCTGTTCATAATGTTTTTACAATGGCCCGTACTGTTAAGCCAGCTATTCATTACTTCGTCAACAGTTTGTTGGCCCATAGCAATATTTTCTGCAAAGAAATTCCACTTGTAGCCCGCTGCTGTAATACGGGTACCCGGGTTAGAATTGCGGTTGCCGGTATGGCTGAGTTTTCTGCGGCTATTCATATAATTGCTATGCGATTGAGCGGCCGACTCCAGCCGGTCATTCCATTTTAAAGGCTTTACCGGTGGCATGGTAGTGCCGCCACATTTGCAGCCCTTGCTACGCACCCGGTTAACAGCCTGTAATAAATCGCGTGGGTCAACAGAATAAGAATTTCTTCCGGTAGATTGAGCAGTTGAACAACCCAGCCATGCAAACAAAACAGCAAAGAACAGGATAGGGGTACTGAGTTTCATCATAAGGGTTTTACTATTTTTTATATTCCTTTTTGTAAGCAGCGCTTATCGCTTCCAGCTTTTCAAGGAAGGGACGAGCGGTAGCTACGGCTTCGTTGGAGCTGCCGCCATAAGAAATAGAATGAATAAAGTTTTTGTTTTTAACGGTTACCCGGACATCGCAACCGTCTGCGCAGACATTGCACAGGTTGATATTAATTTTTCTGAATTCCTCCTGGTTAAGCAGCGATACCAATTCCGTCCATTGCTTTTTTTCACTAGCGACAGCATATTCCTTTTCTTGTGCAGGATCGCAGGAGGGCGAGTACCTGTATACCGATTTACCGGCATCGATAACCAGTGAGTCGCCGCCTGTACACCAGCCACAAACCGTGCTGATACTTATAGCAAGGTCACCATTGGAAAGCGCAGCAGACTTTTGCTGGCAGCTTGCGGCTGTTAATATTAAAGAAATGATTAGTGCAGGTATCGAATAGCTCATTAATTGAAAATGTCCCTTTTAATACAGGATCACCCAATACCTCAAAAATGCTACCAATGTGCAAAATCCAGTTCGTAATTTCCTTTTATTCTTTCCATTGGCGGGTTAAAGTAACCATATTTCAGATCGGGAAATTCATTACGTATTTCCTGTAATAATTGTTGCACCCCCATGCATTCGCCGGTGTCAGTAGCGCCGATCTTGCCAAGATACCAATCGGGGTCGATATTGAAGTTGCGCCACTGGATCATTTTCAGGTTGGTCTCTTTAATCAGTTTTCGCAAATCTTCATATTCGGCGATGCTATCAGTCATACCCGGGAATACAAAGTAATTGATCGAGGTCCACCCCCCAAAACTATTTACCACTTTCAGGCTTTCGATAATATCTTCAAACTCGTAGTTGTTGGGACGGTAATAAGGCATGTACACTTCTCTGCGGGCGCTGTTGGTACTTACCCTGATAGAGTTAAGCCCTGCCTCGCATAGTCTTCTTACAGCATCCGGTTTCGACCCGTTGGTATTGATATTGATGCTGCCTTTATCGGTATGTTTTCTTATTTCTATAATCGCTTTTTCAATGGTTTCCCACATTAAGAGGGGTTCGCCTTCGCAGCCCTGTCCGAAGCTGATCAATGGAAAAGGAGCGGTCTGCAGATGGGGGACGGTAAATTCTACTATTTCTTCCACCGAAGGCTTGAATTTAAGGCGATCCTGCGTTGAAACGATCGTTTCCTCATCGGGTTGCAGCGAAATACAACCCACGCAATTGGCATTACAGGCCGGCGATGCGGGCACCGGGCATTCCCATCTGCCCATAAAATAATTACGCGCAGCCGGGCAATGATAGGTTAATGCGCAATTTTCTGCAAGGTGTTTTACCAGCCGGTTATGCGGGTATGCATTGATCAACTGTTCTACACCGGATTCTACTTTATCGGCGTTAAAGCCGCTGCATTCCTGCCTGATGTCCTGCTCAATACGCATGGCAGGTACATAAAACTTATCGTTCTGCCAGCCCACGGCCGTGTAACAGAAAAGCGGAAGGGTAGGTGCATCGGGTGCTGTTTCGTATGCCGATAAATAAAAACCCGTATGTGCCGGTGGAATAAAGGCGGCTACAGCCCAGCCCTTTTCGCAAAGCCTCATATCGCCGGTTGCTACATCAATACCAATACCCCGGCGGCCCGGCAGCTCATACAAGGACCCTCCGTCGGGCAGCTCAATCCATTCATCTTCAGGAATGGGCATGGCATCCCAGCCAGTACGGCCGGTAACATATAAAGAAGTATCCTCGAAAATATTGCCCTTTCCGTCGGAGTAAAGTATATAGGGGGATGATGTGAGGCTGTTATGTTTCAATTACGCTATTTTAATGATGACAGGTAACAGATGACAGTAGTACTGTCATCTGTTAAACTAATTTCGTCCTGCAAAAGTCGTTAAATTCCGGCTCATTTACTGCATTATCTGTATATTCTACCTCATGCTGGTAAATCTTGTTGTTTTTAAGATCGATAGTAAGGATATCATCTTTGAGGATCAGGTTGCTGATTTCAGACCACTGAATATTTTTTGCGGGAAATGTAGGATAGCTAACTCCTTCTTCCGATACCATTATTTTTAACTTTCTGGTTGAAATGAAATACAAACCTGCCAGTAGCAGGTTGATCCAAATGCCCATATTGTATTCTGTACGGCTCCAGAAAAGTGCAAGAATGATTAGCAGTAAAACATTGGACTTCAGACCTTGCTTATTTTTATAAGCTTTGTAGTCCCCGATCGCCCGAAAAGCTGAAAGGAGCAGTAATAAAAGGTAAATACCCTGGCTCCATGATTCCTGTTGCGGACTAAGCAGGTATAAGCCAGCTATATTCAACAAGATAATGATATAAGAAAAGACCTGGTAGGTTACCAGTTTTTTATTAGGAATAATAAATTGATAGCTGGACAATATGAATTTTCAGATTTTTATCACTAATTAAATTGTATGTGAAATTTAATTAATTACTGGTTGTTAATGCATTGCAAAGTTTAAATAAAGCTCTGGCTCCTACATTAGCATTCCACTCGGTGTCGCCAACGCCTACTTCAACCAAATCGAATCCTATTACTTTTCGCCCGCTCTTAAGTATTTCGTGGAACAGGTAAAACATGCGATCCAATTCAAATCCGCCCGGAACCGGTGTACCGGTATTGGGGCAAAGCTTGGGATCCAGGCCGTCAATATCAAAGCTGATGTGTACTTTTTGCGGAAGGCTATTGATGATTTCTGCAGCAATTTCTCTAAAAGTGTCGCCGCCAAATTGTCTTTCTTTAATATCCTGGTCGAAATAAGGAATAACTCTTCCATTGCTGTTCTGAATATATTCCCATTCGTCCTGGCTCATATCCCTTACACCAACCTGGGTAATTGTTTTGATCTGGGGTATTTCGTTCAGGGCATTATACATTATGCTGGCATGTGAGTATTTGAACCCTTCATAGGCTTTCTTCAGGTCGCAATGAGCGTCTATTTGCAGGATTCCATATTCATCATGCTGCTCTGCCAGTGCTTTATATAATCCAAAGGGAGTGCTATGGTCGCCACCCAGAACCCCCACCAGCTTTTTGTTCTTCAAATGTGTTTTTGCCTGTTGGTACACCCAGTCATTAAGATACTCTCCGCCTTCATTTACTTCGCGGATCGATTTACACATGAACTGGTTGGCCTTTAGCTCTTCGCCACGGGATATATAATCAATATACA
>JBCNOR010000492.1:0-4328 GCA_039593785.1 Niabella sp.
CCAGTTCGATCCACTCCGTTACCCCGGCCAGACGCGGCACCAGGATCAGCCAGGGAAACCGTTCGTCGTTCATCAACCGCACTTGCGACAGCGGGCCTTGCGCCACCAGAACGCTGTCGATATCATGGCATACCCTTTATCATCTATTTTTACCTGCCTCTTAAACTTAATTTCAGGTATTGAAAGTGTAAGATGGAGCGGAAGTACTTTTCCATCGAGTTGAACCCAACCACTAATAGTATCGGAGCTTCCCTTTTTTAATTGAATAAAATAATTTTTAATAAAGGTTTGTTCCGTTGCTATTATAGCTACATCCCTGGTAATGCCGCCATAGTTAAACCAATCAAAGCCCAATCCCGGCAGACCATTTTTAGTACGCCTGCTGTCGGCTTTAACAATAACGGTGTTAGAGCTATCGGCCAGTAAATCTGTAATCTCAAACTGGAATGGCGTGAAACCGCCTTCATGTGATCCCAGTTTAATCCCATTAAAAAAAACATCAGCTAAATAATTCACCGCGCCGAAATACAGGAAATATCTTTTCCCTTTGTTCTTTAGCACCTGCACCTGCTTTTTATACCAAACAATCCCTTCGTATAAATTGAGTTCGGCACGCTGTGTATTAAAATCTCCCGGCACTTTAAGCAGAGGACCACCTTCAAAAGAATACTCGACGAAGTCTGTTGCAGTAACAGGTTTCCGCTCCTTCCACACTTGTTTCGCATCGCCTGACCCAAAAGGATCCACCATTACCTGCCAGTTGCCGTTTAACATTATTTTGTCACGGCCCGTAAAATTTATCATGGCTGTCTGGCCATAGCTATTTCCTGGTTGTGCTAACAGCCATGAAACAAGTAAAACAATATATACAGTTTTGATTCCCATTTCTACTGATAAAATCTTTTACACTTTCTTTCTGTTGCATTCATGATCAATCTTCTTTCCACACCAATACACCTGCCGGTTTAATTACGGATTCTCCTATTATAGTGGTAGCATTGGCGGGTAGTTGCACCGGATAGTTGTCTGAAGAATAATTCACCCCGATGTAAAATCCATCTCTCCAATACACCAGCAGGCCGGGCGGATAACTTTCTGTAGTAGCCCCGGCTTTGGTATATACTTTTTTCAACAATGCTGTTTCCAGCTTTGCATCATCTGTGCTTACACCGATATACCATACGGTACCTTTTCCAATTTTTCGTTGTACAACAGCCGCATTGCCTTTGTAAAACTGATTGTCATATACCGCCAGTACTTCCGTACCCGCAGCAGGTTCCAGCAAATCCGCCCAGTCGTTCCATTGATAATGCCTGTCATTCATCAGTATATCTCCTTTATGATGAGCGGCCAGCATATCGGTTGCGGTAATGCGGGCGCCCACCAATTGGGCTACAGGTGCGGCAGTTTCATCTTCCCAGAAATGTCCGAAGCGGTCTTTAACGCCAGTCCGGCAGGTAACCACTAAATGACCTCCCCGGTCAACGTAGTCCTTCCACTTTTGCACCAGCAACGAATCCACCATTTCATAAGCGGGCACTATAACGATGTTATATGCCGACAGGTCTGTTTTTTCATTTATGATATCTACGGGAGCGCCAAAAGACCTGGCAATTTCCAAAAACCGGATGGGATAGTTCCAGGTATCCCATTGATAAGTTTGCCGCTGTCTGTCGATGGACCAAAAATTTTCCAGGTTCCAAAGTATGGCGGTTTTGCGGGCTGCAAGTTTGGGAGGTAGCGCCGCAGCTGGTTTATACAGTGCGCGCAGCTGCTTCATTTCTTTATTAAACTGCACATATTCTTCACCGCCCGGCGATGGAGTTACGCCATCTGTTTTAATAGTGCCGGCATGATATTGCTCAGCACTGTACAAAACCTGTCGAAAGCGATAAGAACAGGCGATACGGCCACCGGCTGCAAAGCTGTGATAGAGCCACATACGTACGGTACCCGGCAATAACAGGGGATTATAGCTGCCCCAGTTCACCGGTCCGGGCTGCATTTCCATCACGCCTGATATGCCACCCAATTGCTGGTAATAGGCAGCAGCGAAGAGTACCAGCTTGCTGTTTCCCAACCGGAAGCCTTCTGCGCCTATATTATCGCTGCCCCCGTTTGGATAAGCAGTATAGGTTGCAAAATCCAGCTTCTGTGTCCGAAGCGCATCGGCGCCTGTAGAAATGGCTGTATAATTAGTGGTAGTAAATTGCTCTTCGGCGCAATATTGCTTTAGAATACCCGCCTGCATATCCAGGAACTCCGCCTGGCTATCGGCCAGGTACCGCTTCAGGTCTAACAAAGCATGTGGGTTATTCCCCCACCATCCTACCAGGTTGGTATTAGGTATCACTACTTCTTCAAAACCATTAAACCACTGGCTCCAGAAAGCAGTACCCCATGCTGCATTGAGCGCATCGATGGTTTTATATTTTTTCTTTAGCCATTGCCTAAATGCCGTTTGTGACGATGGACTATAATCGGTAATAGCAGGAGGCTCATTATCTATTTGCCACCCGATGACGTTTTTATTATTGCCATACCGCTTTGCCAGCGCTGTTACGATCCTGTTTACAAAGTAGCGATACTTCTGATTGGTAATAGACCCCAAACCTCGTGTACCATTTTCTGCACGGATATAATGACCATCCATAATAAAAGTTTCGGGGTATTTGAGGCGCATCCAGGCAGGGGTAGTCGCCGAGGGCGTGCACATCACCACTTTCAGATTATATTTTATGCATAATTGCACTACTTCATCCAACCAGGCAAACTCGAACCTGCCCTCCTGCGGTTCCATTTTAAACCAGGCAAATTCTGCCAGGTGCACAAACTCGAAACCCATTTCAGCAATCTTCTTAATATCTCTTTCCCATTGGCTTTGTGGCCACTGCTCCGGATAATAGTAGATACCGCTGGTAATTAGCTGTTCCTTTGAAAAAAATCGTTGGGCTGGTTGGGAGTGCACTAAAAAGCTAACCAAGCTTAACATCAAAAATGCAATTATCTTTTTCATCTTGTATTGTTGCTTCATAAAATTGATGGTATCAAACCGTCTGTTTAAGTTTGGCCGGGTAAACCGGTATTGATGCCCCTGAACATCGCCTTATTCTCTTCACTTGAAGAACTTTTTATCAAAACATGGTTTACAAATGATGCATTCAGCCAGGGTACGATCCTACTTTACCCAACTTTACCGTCCTATATTTTCCATTTAAAATATTTGTCTAAAGCTTTTAAAGCTGCCGCATCCGGTACCGGACCGGTGTGAGGCGTTTCAGAGAAATACATGACCATCTACCGGTCGAAATAAGATGAGCGTACCAACCAATACCTGGAAAACATCAGCGCCCAAACGAATATTATTAAATCAAAAAACGTCTTTAGTTAGCTGCCAGCACCACAACCGAAAAAGGAGGAACCCGTACCAGGGCTTTATTATCTTTCATCTCAACATTAAAGGGAGCCGGCCTGATTTTTTCAGGAGTGTCGAAAGAATTATGGTTTTGTAATTTGTCGGAGGTTAATATTCTCCCCGAAATGGTTTTATATGCGTTACCTTTTAATTCAATCGTTACCTCCTTAGCCCGGGATGCATCTATATTGGTGAGGCTGATATGTGTAATTCCATTTTTGTCTTTTGAAGCAGAAGCTGATATCGCGGGCAGCTTACCCTCCTCAAATTGATAGTCCTCGGTTATCGTTTTCACCGGAAGCATCGTCGCATCCTGGTGCACATTGTACATTTCCATTACATGATAAGTGGGTGTAAGGATCAGCTTCTCTTTATCGGTAAGCACTACCGCCTGCAATACATTCACCATCTGAGCCAGGTTCGCCATCTGCACACGTTCGCAGTGATTATTAAAAATATTAAGGGTTGCTCCGGCCAGCACCGCATCCCGCATTGTATTTTGCTGGAACAAAAAACCCGGGTTGGTGCCAGGATCTACATCATACCATCCTCCCCATTCATCCACAATTAAAGCCACCTGCTTCCCGGGATCGTACTTATCCATTATGGCAGCGTGGCGGGAAACAATATCATCCATCTTTAATGCCTCTTTCATTGTAGCAAAATATTCTTTCTCAGAAAAATTTACGGACGACCCTTTCTTTTGCCAATCTATTACAGCATAATGATGCACGCCAATACCCTGCATCAGGTTCAGGGGTATGTTCTTCATTAATACTTCTGTCCAGTTTTCGTCGGCACTGCTGGCGCCCGAAGCAATACGGAACATTTTTGTATTATTTACCGGTGTTAAATACGTAGCAAACTGGCGAAACAGGTTGGCATAATGCTCGGGAGTCATGTTTCCCCCGCA
>JBCNOR010000493.1:0-4325 GCA_039593785.1 Niabella sp.
AGAGATCTGAACCAAAAGGATAATAACGGTCCTGCTCCCTGGATAGCTGTTCATTATATAGTGAAGTATTAGCGCCCAGGTTGATCAATTTGGTTTTATTTTTTTGAAAGACTGTTTTGCTGGATGTAGCCAGTAACACACCATTCTTATCATATATATTGCCCGCTTTTATTTCCCGGAGCATTAAGCCAATCCGGGGATTGTAGCTATACTGCCAGGCGCCCTGCCTGTTGAGCACCAGGGCAGGTTTCACTATATATTCGTTGGATTTAGCCTGGTACCAGATAAGGCTGCCGGTAAATATCAATACCACTGTAAAAAAGGTAAGAATAGCATAGGTATTCACATTGTCGAAATGTTTCTTTACATATTCCATTTCTATTGCATCACCCTTTTCATTCGACATGATCAATATAAAAAGAAAGGCTACCAACGTGACTATAATGCCGGCATTTCCTTTACTTAAAAACGGAACGGAGATACCGGTTAGTGGCAATAAGCCCAAAGTACCGGCAGCAATCAGCATAAATTGCAGCATGGTTGCTATAGCAATTCCGGACATCATATAAAACATAAAGGGCTTGCCGGTTCTTCTTGCCGCCAGTATACACCGGTACACCAGTAACCCTAGCGCAAAAAACAATGCAATTAAAGTGATTAACCCCAGCTCTTCGCCAATGCTTTGCAGGATCATGTCGGTATGATGTGCCGGCATAACATTGGAAAAACCTTTTCCAAGCCCCTGCCCCATTATTCCACCGGTATTTAATGACCATACACCCTGCGCCACCTGGTCGCCGCCAACCAGCTGATTTTCCCACATATTGGCAAACATGCCATTTCTGTCAGCCAGCCTTTGCGTAAATTTAAAGGGTAGCGCAGCGAGTAAAATAAAAGACGATATGATCAATACCATAAAGAATACCGATTCATGCTTCTTTTTAATAAAAGCATACGCCAAAGTTGCGCCGCAGGCCAATAATGCCAGCCAGGGCAAATAATTATGTTCGGGGGTATTCAGGAATTTTCCTGTCAAGAATAACAATACGCCAAATAACGCCGCAGTGGCAATCATTTCAAAGAACTCATTTTTGGCAAAGGAGTAAAAAAATAAAAAGGTAAGGCACAATACTACAGCAGGCCCTAAATCGCCCAATACAGCATAAATAGCCAGTAAAAATAAAAAGAGCGCAAACATCAGGAGGTTATTCCTGGTAAGCCACCTGTTATCCGGTATATTTCTAAAGTACCCCGCATTAACCGTAAAATAGGCCGCAAAGAACACTACCATCAGGTATTTGGAAAGCTCGCTCACCTGGAACCCAAACAGGTTTACTTTCACACCGCTTCCTTCAGGACCGGTACCGAATATGGCCAATAAGAGCATTAAGCCGATAGATACCAGTAACCAGGTGAAACCTCTGGGGTCTTTCATTTTGTTGGTAAAAGGAAGCCAGTTATAAACCGGATCAAACCATTTGGAATGGTAAAACCGGTTGACCGGGTTCGACTTAAAAACAAATGCCAGTATGGAAAACAGCAATAAAACCAAGGCTATGTATTTAGCCATCCCCGTGCCGTAAACCTCATCGCGCAGCGGATCCTGTACGCCGTAAAGCACCATGATGCCAATACCGGAAATAAACATGACCAGGGGTAGTATAAACTGATCGCTCCGGTAGTTCTTCAGGTATAACGCAATATGAAGTAACCAGAAGCCTAACACAAATAAAATCGTATAAGTAAAGAACTCTTTTTGAAACATTTCCGGTGTTCTTACCGTAAGTACTTTATCATTTTTGATTTGCCGGTACTCCACTTTATCCAAAAGCCTGAGCTGGTGCGGCTTGCCGGTAAAATCGTAGGAACGGCTTGAGCCTATTGCAGCAGTACCTTTTGCAGGTCCGAAATTAAATCCGGATTTTATGGCAACCACACTATAGTTGCCATCCGGATCAAGATTTGTAAACTCGTAATCCCCGCCGGCATCCGTACGCGCATAAAACTCGGTAGGTATGGTTGAAGCCGATGCAGGTAAAGTATCAAAATAGGCCTCGGGATAGATCCTTGTCAGTCTTATCAGCACACCGGCGGCACCGGTACTTTCTTTTGCCTGTAACTGTATATTGCCGCTGATGGAGATACCGGTTTCCTGGTTGCCCGCTTTTACTTCGGAAGGAAATTTTTGGGGTGCTGTTTTTTCTGTTTCATACAATGCCGAATCGGCACCTAAATGCGCCAGCGAGTTAATAAATCGCAGCTTTCCCGATTCGCTTCCGCTTTGCAGGAAAGAAGCGGCATCTATCAACATCGGCACTTTATTCAGGGCACCCAGGTTAGGCAGGTATTGCTGCTCATCTACTTTCTGCTTTATATTACCGGTTATAAAGCTCACATATTTTTCGTCGGTAAAATACCCGCCTTTTGTAAAAATATTTTTTAAGGTTTCGGTTTTTATGGGCGCAGAGAGATTGATTACGGTACCATTGGCATATCCCTGCTCGGCCTCCTGTAACTCCTTTTTGATATGGCTATAATAACTCCATGCCATGACTATCATTATCAGCGTTACAAAAGCCAATAACAAACGTTCTATGTTACGAGAGTATAATTCGATCTTTTGTTTTTTCTTCATAATGATATTAATAGCCGGTTGTATTGCGGTTTCGGGAAGTATCGCTGAAAACGGTATCAGTAGCTTGTATCAGTGTGTCTTTATTTCGCAAACTGTCATAGTAAGGGATTGTATCTCTTACAAAAACAGTATCAATCCTGTCTGCGCTTGCGGGGAGGAAGATTTTTTTTGTTCCTGCCCAATTGGCCAGGAACCCCACCAGGAACGCTACCGGGAGTAACCACAACCACTGTTTTTTTTTAAGTGCGGGCTTTTTATCCATAATAGTTAAAAGGTCTTCTTCTTCGCTGATGGGCACTTCTATTGTATTTTTATAAGCGCGCTTCTTTGCGGCGGCTTTGGCAGCATTATACCCTGCTATGGCAACGGTTATATTGTCTTTTCCCCCCAGCTCATTGGCCGCATCAATTAATTGTTGTGCTTTTACTTTCATGGACACATCTGTTGCCAGTATTTTGGTCATGCCCTGCCTGTTCAACAGGTCGGTAAGACCATCAGTGCAGAACAATACAATATCACCCGGCAAAAAACTATGCTCAAAAAAATCAAAATAACCTTCAGTGTCGTTAGCATCGATCATATACTCCCCCAACATTTTACTGATCTCATTACGCTGGGGATGCAGCATGGCCTCTTCTTCTGTAAGAAAGCCTTTATCTTCTTTAAAGCCAACAGTTGAATGATCCTGCGTAATTTTTATCAGCTCGCCATTCCTGAATACGTACCCCCTGCTATCGCCCACATGAGCCACATACATCAGTTCTTTTTCTGCATCTAATATCGCCAAAGAGGCCACACAGCTCATTCGTTGTAAATTGGCCTCAGCACGACGTGTATGAATGGCATTATTGGCATTAATAAACGCTTCTTTCAGCAACTGCAGCGGAGCGCCAAAACTAAAGTTCTGCAAATAATTCTCAATGGTAGTTTTAGCCATCGCAGCAGCTTCTTCCCCTCCCTCGTAGCCGCCTACCCCGTCAATAGCGCCTACCAATGCAATAGTAGGTTTGCCCCATAATTCGGATAACCATACAAAATTATCTTCGTTATTATCGCGCCTGCGGCCAATATCCGTTTGCACATGTGATACAATAGCTCTGCTCATTTCTTTGTTTTTGTTTGCAGGTAAAACACCAATACTATAAATACGATCAGTAGAACGGGAATCATAAATAGTTGACAGTTGACTGTTGATAGATAACAGTGTTATTTTAAAGAAGCTCCTTCATAATAAGTAATAAGTCCATTTAATATTTTTAAACATTCGTCCAATCTTGACACAAATGGCTCAAACTGCTTTTCAGAAATAATATCAATCATAACTGCACTATTTAACAGCGTCTCCAATTCATAAAGAAAACCTCTTGATATATGTAAGAACTGTATCGTATCTTTTTTATAATTTCTGCCAGAACCTTCCGCAATATTAGCAGGGACAGATATAGCGGCACGCTTAGTCTGACTCGTCAATGCATACAACTCTTCTTTAGGATACTTCTTTGTAAGTATGTATACCTCCCTTACAAGTTCCATAGACTTCTTCCAGGCTTCCAGATTTTTGTAATTTGTCATAACATGTGTTTTATTAATAGATTAAACAATAAAAACATTGTTGCTAATAATTCAATTCATGCTTTACTATCATCTACCCTCCATCATCTGTCCTCTCGTTTACACTTCCGCCTTAAAG
>JBCNOR010000494.1:0-4295 GCA_039593785.1 Niabella sp.
CCCAATATTATAAAGGTTGCGGGGCATGAGCATGGTTTACAGCTCATCGACGATAAAGGCTTGCAGGTGGTAAGCGGCGCCGGCGCTAAAAGCACTTTTGCGAAGAAAGGAAAGCATGCGCTCTTTGTTGACGAACGGCAGGGATTTGTTGTGGTAGATATCTTTGCAGATAAGTCATCGGACATTCAGTTTAATGTATATGGTAAAGATGGCGTGGTGCATGAAGCCTATAAGCACACAGCAGCTTACACTGCGGGAGATAATAACCTGCCTTCTGAAAACAATAACCTGCAGGGTGATAGTGTAACGGTTGCCGCCAAGGCTAAATACGATAAGGTAGGTCGCCTGCACAGGAAAATATTCGGGGAAAATTACCGGAAAGAATGGGCTGCCCCCACCCGGTTACCGGTATTACACCTGAGCCGGTTGCAAGGTGGGTTAAAACCCCTGCAAAGGGGCGGTGGTATGCAAACGGTGTCACTTCGGCTGGCAGATAGCAGTGGTAAAGAATGGGTATTGCGCAGCGTTAACAAAGTGCCCGATGCCGTATTGCCCGAAGGGCTGCGCAGCACTTTTGCTACGGACCTGGTCGATGATTATGTAAGCGGACAGCATCCTTATTCAGCACTGATCATCCCTCCGCTGGCCAGCGCCATAAAAGTTCCCCATGCTTCGCCGGTTATTGGGGTAGTAGCTCCCGACCCCAACCTGGGTATGTACAACCAGCTAATGGCAGGCAGCGTGGCGTTACTGGAAGAGCGGGAGCCCGGTGGTAAATCTGATAACTCAGAAAAGTTTGTAAAAGCATTATTAAAGGATAATGACAATACTTTTAAAGCAAAGGCTTTTTTCAGGGCAATGTTGCTCGACCTGCTGGTGTCTGACTGGGACCGGCATGAAGATCAATGGCGTTGGCTGAATACCAGCGACAATAAGGATAAGGATTATGCCCCGGTGCCCCGCGATCGCGACCAGGTATTGAAGATTAACACCGGTATCGTGCCTAAAATGATCACCCGGAGCTGGTTAATGCCCACTTTCCAGGGGTTTGACAGCATTATACCTTCGGTAAAGTATTCCTTATACAAGCATCGTTTTGTACATGCATTTCCTGCTTTCCAATTTACCAAAGATGAGTGGAAAGAAATGACTGCCGATTTTATAAATAAGATAACTGATTCGGTGATCGACGCGGCCATAGCGCAGCTGCCGGCTTCGTCAAGGGCTATCCGTGGTGCAGCTTTGGCCGCAACCATGAAGAAGCGACGCGATCAACTGCCTGCTGCAATGGACAGGTATTATAACTTTTATAACCAGGTAGTGGATCTGCGGCTTAGTGATAAAAATGAGCAGGTTCTGTTGAAAGATGCGCCAGGCGGGGGCCTGCACCTTACCGTCAGGAAAATTAATAAGGATGGTGAAGTGAAGGGCAAGCTGGTAGACCGGGTGTATGATCCGCATATTACCCGTGAAATCAGGCTGTACATGGGTGCCGGCAATGATACAATACAGGTAGATCATACCAGTTCCCGCATCAAATTGCGGATGATCGGTGGTAAGGGCGATAAGCATATAGCTGTAACGCAACCCGGGCCAGGCATCCGCTTTTACAGCCAACCCGGCGGGGTTACCTATTCTGGTAATGAGAACCGCATACGTAAAAAGATCAGTAACGATTCCTCACAAACAGCTTTTGTTCCGGTAAACCTCTATTCTAAAACCATGCCCCTTATAACGGGTGGTTTTAACAGGGATGATGGATTTATATTGGGTGGCGGGTTCAGGCATATACAGCAAAAGGGATTTAGAAAGCTGCCTTATAGCAGTTCACAACAACTGTTGCTCTCCGGTGCTTTTGCTACAGGCGCTTTCCAGTTAAAGTTTAAAGGAGACTGGATTGATGTTGTAGGTAAAGCAGATATAGAAGTGCACGCATCTACTTTTGCCCCGCATAATACACATAATTTTTTCGGGATAGGTAATAACACCGTATACGATAAATCACATTCGATCAGTTACTACCGGAGCCGCTACACACTGGCTCAGGTAGACCCCTTGCTGCGTTGGAGATTAGATAAAAATGTTACCCTGCGTCTCGGCCCTTCCTTCCAGTATTTTGGTATGGAAGCAGATGATAATGAAGGTCGTTTTATTGTAAGCCATCCGCCTTTAAGTTATGATAGCGCTACCCTTACCCGCAGAAAAGCTTTTGCAGGCCTACTTTTTTCATACGAAAAAGATAGCCGTAATCATATAATGTTCCCAACAAAAGGAGGATATTTTTCGTTACATATTAAAGGATATACCGGATTGAATCGTTTTAGCCGCTCATTGGTACAAGCCCTGCCGGTTATAGCTGTTTATATGCCCTTAAATAATCAGTCTTCCATCATCCTTGCCAATCGCACAGGAGGTGGGGTCACTTTAGGCAATGCAGCCTTCTACCAGTCGTTGTTCCTGGGTGGGCACGATAATCTGCGGGGGTTCCGTAATTATCGTTTTGCCGGGGAGCATATGTTATACAATAACCTGGAGTTAAGAATGCGTTTAGCGCAAATTGGCAGTTATATCCTGCCAGGACAGTTAGGCGCAACTTTCTTTTATGATGCGGGTAAAGTATGGGCTAAGGGCGCTGATAGCGGCGAAATACACCAGGGTGTTGGCGGTGGAATTTATTTTGCGCCTGCAAATATTGCAGTATTTCAATTATTGGCAGGATATTCTAAGGAAGGTTGGAATCCTCATTTTACAATGGGATTCAGGTTTTAACTAAAACAACTCATGGATACGTTTTTACATAAATATTTAGATATCACTCAAATTAACGCGAGCTTTTCCTTTGCTCCCTATTACAGGTTTTTAAAGAAAAGAATTGAAGGAACGGATGATGTAAAAAGACGCATGTTCCAATATTTCGCTTCGCGAATAGAAGAAGCAGGCGTGCAGGAGCGGGACTTGTCTGCGGATGAAATATCAGGATACAGGGAATTGCTGGATATCCTGTATGTAAGCCTTACTAATGTAACGATTGATGGAGATAAGGATCTATGGGGTATTACAGCTCCATTTACCTCTACATTCGCTTACGGTACACCTTCTTTATATCGTTCGTTTATTGACAAAGAGACCGGCTGGCTAAAGCCCGAATTTGAATCTAACTTTAAGGAGATTGGCCTGGCGGCGCTTAAAAATATTTACCATACTATATTAGACCAGCTTTATGGTATTGCCCATCCTTCAAAAGATGAATTTATTTACCGGTATATAGACAATGTAACCGGCTTGTATCGTTTTTTTAAGATCAATTTTGGTCATGATTTTATAGAGATGCGATACAAAAGCGAATTGCCCGAACTAAGCGAACGCATGATCGCGAGTATCACAGATGACGATGTTTTTGTACGGTATATGCTGAGGAAGCTGCCGCTCACGGGATTTGAATTTCGTGGTTTTGGTGTGGTAACCATTGCGGATGTTACACAGCAACAAACCATGGTATATATCAAAGAGCAGTTGTGGAAATTAAAAGACGATGTTTCCTGTATGGCAACAGCGTATGAAGATCTGCGTCTGGCCGTGAAATCTTTGCTCGGGTCTAATAAAATTGAGATTGGCGCCATGCCGTTTATTATGATGAACGGCCGGATGGTGCGCAAGGCAGGAGAGGGCCTGGTTGGAGGTTCCGCATTGACCGAACAGGAGGTGCAGACTTTTTTCAAGGCATTTGAGGCGGGTAGTAAGCCGGTAGTGGTTGACGATATCAGTGATGTAGGATCCCGGTTTCCCCTGGTAGATAAAATTTTAAAGGGCACGCCTTATCGAACTTATGCTGCGATGCCTATTTTCTACCAGCAAAAGGTATATGGCGTGGTAGAGCTGTTTGCTACCGAACCAGGATTGATCACGGCAGAAAGAATTAAACTGCTGGAGCGCCTGTATATTGAGCTGGCACAGCTAATGAAGGTAGGGCATGAAACGTTTGAAAACGATATCAGGGCCGTAATATCAGACCGGTTTACAGTGATACAACCTTCAGTTGCCTGGAAGTTTGATGAAGTTGCCCTGGCCTATCTGCAGCAGCAGCGGGTGCATGGTAAGGTTATCCAGAAAGTGCCTATTGTTTTTGAATCGGTATATCCTTTTTACGGGGCTGTTGATATCCGTAATTCCTCGCTGATCAGGAATAATGCGATCCGGGCCGATTGGCAGCTGCAGCTACAATGGTTGCGTAAAACAGCTAATGAACTCGCGCAGTTTCACCTGCCGTATGTACAACAGCTGATGCAGCAACAGAT
>JBCNOR010000495.1:0-4273 GCA_039593785.1 Niabella sp.
TGTTTGTGTGTATTATACAGCAGGATATAAATGGCAGCACAAGCTATTCAAAAGCTGTGGAAGCCGTTGTAAAATAGTTACTATCTTTTAACATCGTTTATGGGGTATTCCCGCCTCAACAAAAGATCCGCAGTTTCGGGTCTTTGTTTTATCAGGTATTGTATAACCGTCAACAAAAAAAGGCGCACTTGCTAACAACACTTATTAAGGGTGCCTCTCAAGTTGGTGCGCCTACCATGGTATAACAAGAAAAACAAAAAGAATGCCGGATCAACAAACGGGGGTTGAAGCTATTTGGCAACCGGCCAGTTGCTTCATTAAAGGCTTTGTATTTGCCGTCGTAAAACCAACCTCTTACCCCACCCCCGGTGGCTCAACTTCGTATTTCACGCCGCATAAAAATATAATAGCCAGCCGCAAAGCAAACAACGGTTGATGCCACCAAACCGCTTACCTGGGGCCACACGATCATGAGGCTTTCTTTAAAAGGTAAAGGAGCAGGAATAGCCCCTGCCATCTGCTCCATCGTAACAGGCCCCAGGCTCCTTACCGAAGGCATTAACAGTGTAGTGGTGGCATCGGTATAGAGCTGGCTGGGCGATATGCGAAGCAATGTTAAAATCAACTCGTTGTAAGCCGCGATTTGCTCAGGCGAAAGAAAATCGGGATCAGGTAAAACCGCGCGTACCACCAGGTTGATAAGAACCTGGTAAAACACCGTAAAAAAAAGCCAGATACCAATGGCCATCAGGGCCGAGGTAGCCGCCTGCTTCAGCCCGATGGACAATAGTATAGAAAGGCTTAACCAGAAACCCACATATAAAATACTGATCGCAACAAATGCCAGTATTCTCAGCAATTCCTGCGGCTCCATCCTTACCCCTGTTATCAAAAGCCCCCCTCCTATCATCAGCAAAACAAGCGCAATGAAAAGCGTACTTACAATGATAAGCGTGCTTACAAATTTAGCCAGCAATAGATTGTCCCTGTAAACCGGTTGCGCCATCAGCCTGATCAATGTTCCGTTATTTTTTTCGGCATTGATCGCATCAAACCCCAGGCTGATGCCCAGGAGGGGTCCGAGAAAGCTGAGAAAAACATGAAAGGGCGGCATGGAGTTTTCGGTGGCCGTCAATAGCTTAAGATATAAAAAAATATGATCCGGATCGGTAGTGTTACCCACCGCCTGTCTCAGGTTGCCCAGCGATACATACATCGATGCCAGGAAGGTGAGTACAATAAGCAGGAACAGTACTATAAAACGCCAGCTACGTATGTGATCAGCCATTTCCTTGCTTACGATTACCCAAAAGGGACTATGAGCCTTTTGCCGTGTTGTATTACCGGGCTTTACGCTTTTTAAAGAAAGACTTTTTGATAACATGCTCTGACTTTTCATTTGCTGATTCTTCTGTTGAATTATTTTCAAAATATTTCTGGTAGATATCTTCCAGGCCGTACTCTTTTCGCTGCACCCCTGTAATGTCAAAACCTTTTTCAACATACAGTTTTACAAGGCGGGCTGTGATATCGCTGCTGCACGAAAAATGAATAGTATCTCCAACCACTTCCGTTTTTTTGATCACCTCCCAGGGCCCCGGCTCATTATCCAATGGCAGCGGTTCCAAGGGCGCGGTACCTAATGTAATAGCCGTAGTATAACCTTCCCGGTTAAACAGGTTGCCCGACAATGCGTGAATACTTCCTTCAGCAAGAAGCTTCCCTTTTACAAAAATGCCTACCCGGTCGCATACCTGCTGTACCTGGTGTAAATGATGAGAAGAAAGCAAGACGGTAAGCCCGTGCCTAACGCTTAGCTCTTTGATCAAATTCAAAAAATCTTTAACACCGGCAGGATCAATGCCCAATGTAGGCTCATCCAGTATAATTACTTCCGGTTTTTTTATAAGCACATCTGCCAGGCCCAGGCGTTGCTTCATCCCCCGTGAGTAGGTTGATGTTTTTTGATGCATGTGAGCTGAGAGGCCCACTACCTGCATCATTTCTTCGGCACGGCTTTTTACTTCCTGCTCCGGTAAGCCATTTAACCGTCCCAGGTAAATCAGGTTTTCAAGAGCTGTCATATTATCATAAAACCCTACACTATCGGGCATATAGCCCAATTTTCTTTTTACTTCAATTGGACGCGAAGTAGCATTGATGCCAGATACCCAGGCACTGCCTGCCGTTGGTTCGCTAAGGCCCAGCATCATCAGTATCGTAGTTGTTTTACCGGCTCCGTTAGGGCCCAGGAGGCCAAATACCTCTCCTTTTATAATATCAAGGTTTAATTCATCAACTGCCTTAAGGGTACCATAGCACTTGGTTAATCCCTTTAGCTGTATAATAGGATCCATCTGTATTTGTTAGGTGATTAATACCGCTGGCAGCGGCAACAACTTTCGGCGGGCACGCACTGGTAGTACGGCCGCTGTTATCCCTATCGCCCTGCTACCTTCTCCCGTATTTACGTATCAGGTAGTAAACAAGGGCTATAGCCGCCAGAATAACCAATACGCCTATCCAGCCCGAAAGAAGGGATGTGGTTACCACCAGCCGGAAGTTGGCCTGGGCAGAGCTGTTCGTGTTCTTAACGCTGAAGGTGCCGGCATAATCTCCGGCTATCGTTTTATCAGGCACTTTAACCGCAACGGTTATGTTTGCAGTTTTACCGGGTTCGAGCTGCTGTATTTTGGCGGGTTCAAAAGTTGACTCCCATTGCGGTGGCAGCTGCCCCGAGAGCTCCAATTCATTAAGTGGTAAACTACCTGAATTTTTTACGATCAGCTGAATTTCTCTGCGACCGCCGGAAGTGATCTCTTCACTTAATCGCCCTGTAGGGGTGGTGAGCTCAAGCGCATAGGAGCCCTTTACCACCGCTTCCAGGTTAAGGAGCAGGGTATCCGTTTCCGAAACCGCTTTTACCGGCAACCGGTATTTATCAGGTTTTGCAGTGGCCGTAGCATTTACCTCTATTGAAATGTCCTGCGACTTTCCACTATCCAGGTTTAGAGACCGGACCTGGCTCCCCTCCACCCGGTAAGCAATCTGCCATCCGGCAGGAAGATCTGTTTTTAATTCATAAACCCGGGAAACCGAAGACCCGTTGTGCAGCGTAGCTGTATAACGGAAGGTTTCATTGGTAGGCGCTTCAATATTCATTAACCGGGCAGTAAAAGTATTTTTACCATCTGCTCCAGGTGAGGCTTGCTGGGCCCACAATGAATAACACCCCAAATAGATAACGACAAAAAGAGACAGCCGCAATGCGCTCGTACGAGTAAATAAAGATTCTGTTAACATGATCTAATAACTAAAATTTATAATTGTAGTACGTAAAAAATGTCTTTGAATAATTGGTTACCGGTATTTTTTGGCGTGCTAATTTAAAAACTGAAAATTAATTTCAAAAGTATTTTTTAATTTTTTTTTCACATGATCGCAGTACTTCGCTGCAGATACATTTTGTATGCTATTGTAAGGATAGCCGTTCCTTATATTTTGGCTTCCGGTTTTTTAAACCGTTAAGGGCTGCGGGCTGTTTGCAAGCGAAATTTTGACAGAAAAAAATGTCAGCAAAACTGAAAAAAATTCGGTCCTATACCCGCTGGTACAGGCTTTGTTTATAGGCTACCTAAAAGCAGCATGCTGCAAGTTCTTTCATTATTGTTTAACTAAATTAAAAGGAGGTTGATTATGTCACTCATCAAAAGGAATGGAAATTTCCCCTCATTCCCTACGTTGTTCGACGACTTATTTAGCCGCGAACTTTTTAACTGGAATAACAGTAATTTTTCATCTACCAGCACCACTGTACCTTCGGTAAACATCAGGGAAACTGATAGCAGCTTCGAAGTGGAAATGGCCGCTCCGGGTATGGATAAAAAGGATTTTCATATTTCCCTTGAAGGCAATACCCTTACCATTGCCTCTCAGAAACAAAGCAAACAGGAGAAGGACGAGGAAGGTTACAGCCGCAAAGAATTCAGCTATCAGTCTTTTCAAAGAAGCTTTGAGCTACCCAAGGACGTAGTAGATGAGGAGAAAATCGCCGCCCGCTACGAAAATGGTCTGCTTCATTTAACCATACCTAAAAAAGAAGAGGCCAAAAAGAAAGCGCCACGGCTTATTGAAATTGGTTAAAACAATTACAGGCCCGTTTTGCGGGCCTTTATTTTTTCGTTTAAAGCGCATACTATGAACGAAGTGTTTAACATTACTGTAGATATGAAAGTGGCTGAAGGCTATGTCGAATATGGCCGTTTTTTAATCA
>JBCNOR010000496.1:0-4261 GCA_039593785.1 Niabella sp.
GTAGAGATGCCAGCCTGGTTAGTAAGCCAATAATCAACAGGCCTGCGCAAAATACCTCTGCAAAAATGGTCAATGAAAGGGAGGCTTTGGTACCTATGTGAAACGGATCGGCAAAGCCTTTGGATAATATTGCATTGAAGTTACTGATTTTCTTAAGCCCGTGATTCATCAACATAGAGGATCCGGCAACTACACGTAATAATAGCAGTGCAATACTAACGGATGGTTCAGCATATTTTGAGGTCATCAATTTCATATAGGAACATTTAATTTTTATTGGCAACAAACATAATGAAATAATTGATAGTGAAACGGTGAAGCGTAGTCAAAGCCCGGGCAAACGCATCTGAATTACAAAAGAGGCGTAGCCTCGAATCGACTTTGTAAAGACGGGTTTAACCCGGTTGGGGGCTGAAAAAAATGATTGGAGAACCGTAGGTTCGGCGCATGATGTGCCGTGCCAACGGCTCTCCCTCCCCATACACATCATGGTTAGCCGGGCTAAAGCACGGCTCTGCAATATAAAAACGAGCTTCTGGCTCTAAAAAATTCAGATGCGTTTGCTCTGCAGCTAAAGCCCGGTTGTATAATAAAACCAGGTAGGGCAGCGTTAGTGCTATGATCGCAAACCATATTTGCTATATTCGTTTAAAATTAGGTTATACCATGTTTGATATTCTTGTGCAATACCTGTTTGAGTTGGGAAGGCTGGAGCTCCCCCCGGTGGGAAGGTTTGAATTGGAGAATAAAACCGCCCATACTAATCTTGCCGAATCTACTATAGCAGCGCCGACCTGGGTGGTTGGTTTTGAGCCTTATAGCACAGTTGTAAAAACAGAGAAAGATAGCAGGCTGGTCGGCTGGCTGGCTGTTAAACGGAACATTTCTTTAGACGAGGCGGGAAGGCAATTGGAGCAATTTGTTACCGATCTGCGATCCAGGCTGAATAACGGGGAGGTGGTAAGCTGGCCTCAACTGGGCATATTAAAGCAAAATAACGGCCTGGTAGAGTTCAGGCAAAGCGAAGCTCCGATATCTCCGTTTACCGATGTTGCTGCAAAAAAAATAAAAAGGGAAAATGCTACACACCAGACTTTGGTGGGGGACAGGGAGACGACTACCGCACAAATGCGTGAGGAATTGTTGCTTCCGGACGAAAAAAGAAGAAGTGGCGCTATCATGACCTGGATAATACTGGGCGTAGCCCTGGTAGCAGCCGCCTGGTTTTTTAGCCAGAAAGGATGTAATCCTTCGGCCAGTGGTAACCAGCAAAAAGTAGAAAGCACGAAACCGGGAGATACTTATAAGATACGTTGACGGATTAAAGATGTGGTATGGGTTAGTCGGCAATCGTGCTGATGAGTTTTTTCTCGCCCACAATCCACAAAAGATCTCCTTCTTCGAAAACCCATGTAGACTCGGGGTTGAGATAACGCTCTCCATTCCGTTCGATGCCTACTACCAATCCGTGCGCCAGGTTCTTAATGTCGCTCTCCCTGATAGATTTATGGATCAATGGCGAATCGGCGTCGATGGTCAGCTGATCCAGTTTCATTTCTACTTCACGGGCGCTTTCCATGACCTTTTTATCAGGTCTTAAAATGGCGTTCATCCTTCTTTCCTGGCTATCGGTACAAATAATAAAAAGCTTATCACAGGGGTAAATTTTTTCATCGCGGTCGGGTGGGATGATAGAAGTAGCTCCTCGCTTGATCATGGCCACGTTTACACCTACCCGTTCGCGCCATTGTAATTCCATCAGTGTTTTGCCAATGATATTTACGGCCTCCGGCGCTACTTCAAAAGTAGTAAGATGCGCATCCCAGGGAGCCAGGTTCTGGTTCTTTTTCTCAGCTGCCTGCTCGGCCAAAAGGCGCTGTTCTTCAATTTCGCGGTTATTGAGGTTTTTTACAAAGCGGTCTTCAATATTATCGTAAGTGCGTTGCAGTCTTTTCCTGAATATTAATAATAATACCAATAACGCAATGCCTACCATAAGTGCAAAATCGAGCGAATAGATACTTCTTAAAAGCCCGATGATAAATAATAGGGCCAGTGAAACTTTGATGATGCGCATGATCCAGATAGGACCATGATATTTCTGTTGGGTATAGATCCTGGCAAAAGGCTCTGTTTTTTCGTTTCTTACAATCAATGCCCATAAGAAAGGGGCCATGGCCAATAAGGCCAATACTGCAGATGTGGCGCGTCCAAATCCTTTGGCCACTTCCCGTAGCCAGGGTAAAACAAAGCTGTCGTTCAAAATGATCAATGCAATTACTATCGCCGAAAAAACGACAGTATTGATCAGGAAAAATTTCAATACATGATTCCAATCGCTTACGGCTCTTAAGGCGGTAGCTTCAGAGCTATAACGGTTTAAACGGGCTTCCCATTTGGGAGTAAGTTTGTCGGCAATCCAGTTATAAATACGGGTACTGGAAAGCGTTAATGAAGGCGCTATAAAAATAGTTAAAGCAGATACCGTAATAATAATAGGATAAAGCTCCGGGCTCACTACTTTTTGCTTCACACCCATTGATGCGATGATAAATGAAAACTCACCGATCAGCGCCAGGCTCATGCCTGTTTGTATGGATGTCCGGAGGCTGTTACCCGAAATAAAGGCTCCCAGAGTAATAACAATGCTTTTACCTGCAATCACCGAAGCCGTGATCAATAAAATCGGTAACCAATGGTCTTTAATCACATTCAGGTCTATAAGCATACCCACAGAAACAAAAAAGATGGCGCCAAACAGATCCCGTACCGGGATGACCAGGTGTTCTATTCTTTCGGCCTTGGTAGTTTCTGCTAAAAGAGAGCCCATGATAAAAGCTCCCAGCGCTGCGGAAAAACCGGCCTGCGAAGAAAGGTATACCATCAGGAAGCACATGGCAACGGCTACAATCAGTAGTATTTCATCGGTTAAAAAATTTTTGGCTCTTTTTAATAGGGAAGGGATGAAGAGGATTCCTCCCACAAACCATACGATAAGAAAGAAGCCCAGCTTTAAAATCGACATGCCAATTTGCCCGGCGTCAAAAGTATGGCTGGCTACAAATGTGCCAAGCAATACCAGCAGCACCACCGCAATAAGATCCTCAACTACCAGTATGCCATAGACCAGCTGCGCAAAATTCCGTTGTTTCAATCCAAGGTCGGCAAAGCTTTTTACGATTACCGAGGAAGATGAAATCGTGAGACAAGCACCCAGGAAAATACAGTCCATGAATGGCCAATGCAATAATTTCCCGAGACCAAACCCGATTACAGCCATACCAATGGCCTCAAAGCCGGCCGCTGTAGTCGCTGATCCGCCCATTTTGGCCAGCTTCTTAAAACTAAATTCCAGTCCAAGGCTAAATAAAAGAAATATAACGCCAATCTCGCCCCAGGTTTGCACATCGGTTATTTCGTAAACTTTGGGAGGGAATATTTTAAAATTGGGGCTGATTAAAATGCCTGATACCAGGTAACCCAATATTAAAGGAAGTTGCAGTCTTTTAAAAATAAGGGTGATAACAGCGGCCACGCCCAGTATAAGGGCCAGATCCGTTATCAGATGTGGTAAATGGTTCATAAATATTTTATTGTGTCAATCCCGAATGCTCCTATCATCTTATTATGTGAGGTAGTACCCCTACATACGCACTTCCGCTGCACAATATGTATTATCAGCAAAGTAAATAGTCAATAGAAAGTGTTTGGCTTTGGACGAAATGTAATATTTTTTTTTGAAATTATTGCTTCCTCATAAGAAAAAAGGAGGAGTAGTGTGAGGTAAGTGTTTGATAATGAGTGCTGAAATAATAAATGGCGAATAAAAATCTCTAATTGCAATTTTGTTGTACCTTTGCACTCCATTTTGAGAAAAGTGGATATTTCCTGAAGAGGCCCGAAAAGGACTCCGCCGGTGTGGAGACGCCTCAAAGGTTAACAATTAAATTAAAATTTACCATGCCTAAGGTAAAAACAAACTCAAGTGCAAAGAAGCGCTTTAAAGTAACAGCTACTGGCAAGATCACTCACCAAAAGAGTTTCAAACGTCACATCTTAACTAAAAAATCTACTAAGCGTAAGCGTGGTATGCGCATCGATGGTACAGTAGCACCGTCTCATGTACATTTCGTAAAACGTTTGTTGAGATTAAAATAATTAGTAATCATTTTAAAAATATTTCAGGGAAAGATTTTTTTAAATTTTATCTGGAATCTAAAATATTAAGATATGCCACGTTCAGTAAATGCAGTTGCTTCTA
>JBCNOR010000497.1:0-4259 GCA_039593785.1 Niabella sp.
GTGCAGGGTTAGCAATAGCAGTGCCTATGTACCGGTAATGGTCCGTTTGCAAAGAAATGCCATACAAATAAGAAGGGCCGACGCATCAACTGCTACGCTTGTAACCAACTATATGGATTATGCCAATCAATGGATGCATTTTAGAATAGATGTAAAATGGACCATGGATAATACGGGGTATATCAAAACCTATAACAAGCTTCCGGGGCAATCGGGCTATACACAAAGTTCTTCAATTGAAAATATCAGAACTTTTACCGGCGACACTACTGTAAATGGAGGCGGAAAATTTGGATACGCCAAATGGGGTGTATATGGTGTGCCCGACAATATAACAGGTATCGCTTATCATGATGATATAAGAATTATAGCATTAAATTGATTCAATAATTTAACAACAAGAAACCGCCGCTGTATGGTTGTGGCGGAACTACAATAAAAAAATAATGAAGCAAACGTGGTATTTATTATTACTGGCCATGCTGGGTATAGGTACTTTGTCCCATGCCCAGCAGTTGGTAGCCAAAGAAGATTTTAATGCAATCAATCTTAATTATCCGGGTCTTGAAAAAGTAAAAACAAATGAAGAGGCCGGTAATTACCAGGCGGCGGCTGTTGCCTTGCTTGCCTATTACAGGAACAAAAGCAAAGAGCCCGATTTTAGCGCCGCTGAAGAAGAAATTGAATTAAATCAGCCGGTTGCTAAAAATGTTCAGGCTGCTGCTGACAGTGCATTGCAGCACCGGTTCCAGCCTCATAAAGGCTATGGCTTTTTTAATTATGGCAAGGATATTAACTGGCAATACTGGCCGGTAAAAGACAACGAAGTGCGTTGGCAATTACACCGGGTAAAATGGTGGCAATCGATGGCGCTGGTATACAGGGCTACTAAAGATGAGCGTTATGCACAGGAGTGGATGTTACAGTTTAGCGACTGGGCCCGGAAGAACCCGCTGGGGCTGTCAAAGGATAACGATAAATATGCCTGGCGCCCGTTAGAAGTATCTGACCGAATCCTGAACCTCGCGCCTTCCTTTAATATTTTTGTACACTCTCCCCATTTTACGCCGGCTTTTCTTATGGAGTTTTTAGGAAATTATGAGCAGCAGGCCGATTATTTATCGCATAATTATGCCGACAGGGGTAATCACCGCCTTTTTGAAGCGCAGCGCGTCTTATTTGCCGGCGTTTCTTTCCCCGAATTCAAAAAGTCAGCGACCTGGAGAGAGGGAGGGGTTGCTATTCTTAACGATGAAATAAAGAAGCAGGTGTATCCCGATGGCGTGCAGTGGGAGCTTTCGCCTAACTACCATGTGGCTATGATCAATACGTTTTTAAGCGCGCTTCGCTCTGCACAAAAGGCCGGTATGGAGCAGTTGTTCCCCTCCAGCTATAAGGAAACAGTAGAGAAAATGATCCTGGCAACTATCAATTTTTCTTTTCCTGATTATACGTATCCTGTATTTAGCGATGCAAAGCTGGTAGAGAAATCATCCATGTTAAAGTCGTACGCGAGTTGGGCTAAAGCTTTTCCAGGTAATGAAGTGATCCGGTATTTTGCTACCGATGGTAAAAAAGGTAAAGCTCCGTCTTATCTCTCACATGGTTTAACTACTTCCGGCTTTTATACATTCCGGAACGGGTGGAACAAAGATGCCACGGTAATGGTGCTAAAAGCCAGTCCCCCCGGGGCCTTCCATGCCCAGCCCGATAATGGAACTTTTGAGCTGTGGGTAAAGGGGCGCAACTTTACACCCGACGCGGGCTGTTATGTATACGCAGGCGACTCATCCATCATGAAGCTGCGCGACTGGTATCGGCAGACCCGCGTGCACAGTACGTTAACACTGGATAACGAGAATATGGTGATCACAAAGGCGGCTCAGCAGCAATGGAAAACTACGGAGAACCTGGATGTACTAACCTACACCAATCCAAGCTATAGCCGGCTCAATCACCAGCGAACCGTATTATTTGTGGATCGGAAATACTTTATCATTATTGACCGTGCCATAGGCGAAGCAAAGGGTACTGTTGGAGTTCACTTTCAGCTTAAGGAAAATAGCCATCCTGTTTTTGACAGGCAGCAACAAAGGGTTTACACCACTTTTGGCGATGGAAATAATTTAATGATCCAGAACCTGGACAAGGGGGCTGTTTCGTTAAAAGAAGAAGAAGGTAAAGTGTCTTATTCCTATCGGCAGGAGCTGACGCGTCCGGCATTTGTTTTTGAAAAAGAAAAACAGGGAGCCGCGCCACAAACATTTGTTACGGTGCTGTATCCTTTCAGTGGCAAAAAACCGCCGGTGATAACATTAAAAGAGCAATCAGGGAATGACTATGAAAACGGATCACTTCGGCTTACCCTGACTGTTGACGGTAAAGCCAGGAACATTAATCAGCACATACTACCCTAATTGCTGCTTGAATTTTAACCCGCCTTTACCTTGCTGTTATGGTTCGGGAAATTTAAAGCGCTCAATATTCATTATACATCCGGCAACGCTCTTTATCAGTCTGAAGCCGTCATATTTTAATAGCAGGTTGGTCTTAAATAATAAAACTGTCTTATCTTGGAAGTTTTAACGATAAGCAAAGCCCCGAATATTGTATGACTTTACGGTTACGTTTCCAACTGTCCCTGATGATGTTCCTGGAGTTTTTTATGAAAGGATCCTGGTTCGTCACATTGGGCACTTACTTAAAAAGCAACCTGGGGGCTTCGGCGCTGGAGGTTTCAAACATTTTTTCAACGCAGTCCCTGGGTGCGGTAATTGCCCCGTTCTTCATCGGTTTTATAGCAGACCGGTACTTTAATGCGGAGCGTGTAATGGGTGTTTTGCATTTGATAGGGGCCGGTTTATTGCTGATGATGTACAGGGCCGACAGCGCTGCTGGTATCTACCCATATGTATTGCTTTATTTTATTGGTTATATGTCTACCCTGGCCCTTACCAGTTCGGTAGCATTCAGAAATCTCAGAGACCCTCAAAAACAATACCCGTCTATACGCATTTTTGGCACAATAGGGTGGGTGGTTGCAGGCTTTGCTATCAGCTATCTCTTTCACTGGGATACCAAAGAGGCGGTAGCTGCTGGGGCATTGCACAAAACCTTTCTGCTAGGGGCATCCTGCTCTGCAGCGCTGGGCCTGCTTTGTTTCCTGCTACCGGCCACACCACCCTTAAAGAAAAATCAATCATCATTTCATTGGCAGGATGCCCTGGGTTTGCAGGCGCTGCAATTACTGCGTCAAAAAAGCTTTCTTATTTTCTTTCTTACGGCCATCATTATCTGTATACCCATTTCATTTTACTACCAGCACACTAACCCGTTTCTGGTGGCAACGGGTTTGCCCAACCCTACGGCCAAAATGGCATTGGGGCAGCTTTCTGAGGCCCTGTGTCTTTTATTGATCCCACTGTTATTTGCACGACTCGGGTATAAAAAAATGATCCTGCTGGGCATTGCCGCATGGGCGCTGCGTTACCTGCTTTTTGCATATGGCAATGGCCAGAACCTCTCCTTCATGCTGATCCTGGGTATTGTATTGCATGGGGTATGTTATGATTTTATGTTTGTGGTAGGACAGATCTATACCAATAACATTGCGGGTGAGCAATACCGGTCTTCTGCACAGGGGCTGGTTACCGTGGCCATGTACGGGGTTGGTATGCTGATCGGGTTCTGGATTGCAGGGCTTGTAGCCGACGCCCTTAAAACGTATGAGGGAACCCGGTATTGGCGCTACCTGTGGCTAAGCCCGGCAGCAATGGCCACGGTATGCCTGCTGGTTTTTGCCGCATTGTTCAAAGAGCAACAGCCCGGGGTTTCTAAAGTAGTGCAGCAGTTGTAACAGAACCTTTTACTAAGTTTTTGAATTACCAGGATCCATCCTCTTACCAGTCATTTCGGTGAAGATTTTGCGCTGCCATTGTTGCGTCTTTTTGACCAACAACCGAGCGTGGGGGTAGTGTGTTCACGTTACATCGCGCACTTATCATCAATTTAAAGTGAAACCGAATGCAGTTGGTGAAAAACACCAACTGTGGCAAAAAAAATATTGTTGTTTTTATAGCCACGAATACCCGCCTGAACGGACGGGCAGGCACGAATATTTTGTACTATCATTCGTGCATTCGTGGCAATATAATTATAAGCTCATAAAAGGAAGTTATATCGTTTCTGTATCCTTTCTGTATCCTGGCTGTATCCTTTCTGTATCCTTTCTGTATCGTTTCTGTTTGTTCCGGTTGATG
>JBCNOR010000498.1:0-4252 GCA_039593785.1 Niabella sp.
GATGGCACATTGGTCCCTATTGCACTTACTGTGCCCTCCTATATTTCAAAAGACAAGGCCAACACAACTTATAAGGCCCTGAACATTTTCTCAACTTACCAATTCAACATCGGATCTAACCATAATTTTAGCCTGATGGGCGGATACCAACAGGAATCTAATAACTATGATTACCTAAGTGGATTAAAAAGAGAACTTATAACTCCCGAAGTGCCTTCCATTACCACAGCTACCGGTGAAATGCAGGTGTTTGACGCCCTCTCCCACTGGTCAACACAGGGTTACTTTGCAAGGCTTAACTACAATTTTAATGATAAGTATCTCTTTGAGTCTAACATTCGTTATGACGGTACATCTAAATTCGCAGAAGGTAAAAGGTGGGGTGTATTTCCTTCTGCTTCCGCAGGATGGAATATCTCCAAAGAAAAATTCTGGAGCCCGGTATCAATCTATATACCCCATCTTAAGTTGAGAGCTTCGTGGGGTGTTCTGGGCAATCAAAATGTTGCCTCCTACCAGGATTTAGCTTTATTAGGTGTAAATACAAACCTTGGCTGGATTATTAATGGCAAGAGACCGGCTTATACGGTTGCCCCCAACCTGATCAACCCTTACCTAACCTGGGAATCTTCACAAACTACCAATCTTGGTTTAGACCTTGGATTATTTCAAAACCGCCTCCGGGTGGAGTTTGACTACTACCAGCGTTTGACTTATGACCGGCTGGGTCCCGCAAAGGCGCTTCCTTTGGTACTTGGAGCAACCGTACCCAGGGAGAATAATTCAGAATTAAAAACAAGAGGCTGGGATCTGGCCATAACCTGGAAAGGCAAAGCTGGCAATGATTTTTCCTATTCTGTTTCCGCAAATGTTTTTGATTATTCGAGCATCGTTTCTAAATATCCCAATCCCACCGGTATCTTAACAACCGATTATACAGGTATGCCCGTGGGACAAATATGGGGATACGAAACAGCAGGTCTTATAAAAACAAAGGAAAGAGCAGATGAAATAAATAACAGCAAGTACCAAAGCTTTATTAACGGGCAGGTATGGCGTACCGGTGATGTAGAATACCGCGACCTGAACGGAGACGGGAAAATTAATAATGGCAAGAATACCATAACAGACCATGGCGACTTAACCGTTATTGGCAACAGCACCCGCAGATACCAGTTTGGCCTTAATCTTACGGCCAACTACAAAAATATAGACCTGGGATTATTTATACAGGGCACAGGAAAACGGGATCTCTGGCTGACAGGAAATTTATTCTGGGGCTTTAACCAATGGAACCAGTCTTCTCTGTTTGCCAATGCTGATCACCTGGATTATTATCGTGATGCCGAAGCTACCACTTACTCGGGGCTGGGTATCAACACAGATGCCTATTTCCCCAGGCCCTACAGCAATGCCACCCAATATGCAAAAAACCAGCAGGTACAAAGCCGTTATCTGCAAAATGGTGCCTATGCCAGGCTTAAAAATGCCCAGGTGGGTTATACGTTTCCACAGTCGGTTCTAAACCGGGTCAGGTTAAAAAGGGCACGGCTCTATTTTTCCGGCGAGAATATTTATACGCTAACGAGTTTACCCGTGGGTTTTGATCCCGAAACAGCAACGCTGGGCGAGCTGGGAGATGGTAAAAATATGTTTAGCCAGGCTATATGGTCGTTCGGTTTAAACCTGACCTTTTAAAAAAGAAATTGATAAGCTAATAAAATAATAATGATGAAAAAATATTTAAATGCCCGGTTCTTAACAGGCATTATGGTGTTGGCAACGTCATGTTCTAAAAACTATTTAGATCGTCCCCCCCTCACTCAAATCGATAACGAAGTTTATTGGAAAACGGCGAGTGACCTGGAGAAATATACTTTACAATTTTACAGCGCTTTTCCAGGGTTTGGAACCGTGGGTAGCTATATGGGACTTATAGGCTGGGACGGCACACGGGGCTCGGATGTGCAGATCTCTGCATCTCCCAGTACGCTATGGGATGGCACCAGCCAACCCGTTACATCAACCGGTAACTGGACCTGGGGCAATATAAGAAGCGTAAATGTATTTTTTAAAAATTATCAAAAATGTACCGAACCTTTCGATAAGTACAAACACTCACTGGGTGAAGCCCATTTTTTTAAAGCATGGCACTATTTTGAAAAAGTAAAAGCCTACGGCGATGTACCCTGGTACGATACCCCCCTGGAAATGGATTCGGAAGAATTGTATAAAGCAAGGGACAGCAGAACAGTGGTAACAGATTCTATCTTATCTAACCTGGATAAAGCAATAGCCTATCTTAAACCTTTAAGCCAGGCAGACGGAGGTAACAACCGGTTGAGTAAAGAAGCGGCCCTGTTGTTTAAGTCGAGGGTGGCACTTTATGAAGGCACCTGGCAAAAATATCATAAGGGTACCGCTTTTGCAACCGAAGGAGCCAACCCCAACAAATACCTGCGGGCAGCCGTTAACGCTGCAGAGGAGCTAATGTCCGCAGGCTATGGTCGCAACCTGTACTCCAATAACGACCCGGCAAATGACTATTGTAAATTATTTTCTTTAGTTAATCAATCAACCAATAAAGAAGTGATCCTCTGGAAAGCTTATGCAGTCAACCTGCAGATGTCCCATTCTTTCCAGATCTATGTATCTGACAGAACAGCAGGAATCAGTATGACCCTTCAGCAGGTGTACCATTACCTGGATAAGAACGGGAATGTTTACGACTATTATAACACAGGAAAAAACATAAAGGGAAGTGCTTTTTTAACCAGAATAGGCCAGGATTGCGATCCCAGGCTGGCGCAAACCATCTGGATACCGGGAGGAATAATGTGGGACAATAGCTTTGGAAAAGGCATTTTTTCAAAGCCATTCCTGGATAAGTCGGGCGAAACACTAAATAATACCGGCTTTCAAATAAGAAAAGGAAATGATCCCAAAGATCCACAGGCAGGAAGTGGCGTTTCCTGGAATACCAGCTGCGAGACCGGAGCCATTGTATTCCGTTATGCAGAGGCCCTGCTTAATTACGCCGAAGCAAAAGCTGAATTGGGCGAACCGGTGGACTACGGAAAATCTATCGACCTGCTAAGAGCAAGAGCAGGCATGCCGGCATTTAAAGTGCAATCTGATCCTAACCGTTTACGTTATGCAGATTACGGATATACCCTTTCAGAAGAACTTCATGAAATTCGTCGTGAGCGTACGGTAGAGCTGGGGGCTGAAGGTTTCAGGTATGATGACATTCGCCGGTGGGCTGCCCATAATTTACTCAAAGGCAAACGTCCAAAAGGATATTCCTTCAGCGCTGCAGAATGGGCCGGGAAAACCATTAATTACAAACCTGATGCCGATGGTTTCCTGGACCCCTTCCTAAGCCAGTTGCCAAATGGATATGGTTTTAACGCCGGCAGGGATTACCTGGAGTGTATACCGCTCAATGAAATTACGTTAAACCCCCATCTTAAACAAAACCCGGGGTGGACTCCTTAAACAACTCTTTCGCACTTTAACAATTTATCTTTTATGAAAAAAATAATCTACCGGGTTGGGAGCGTTCTGCTACTAACGGTTTCTTTGAATGTGCTGAAAGCGCAATCCCACAACCCCGTTTTACGTTTTGGTCTTATTGCAGATATCCAATACGCAGACGCAGACGCCAGGGGAACCAGGTTTTACCGTCATTCCCTGCGAAAATTAGACAGCTGTATACTGGATTTTAACCGGCAAAAAATTCCTTTTATCATCAACCTCGGCGACATAACAGATCGCAATCCCGCCGATTTACCACCCGTGCTGAACCTGTTCAACAAATCGAAGAGCCCTGTTTATAACACAACCGGCAACCACGACTACGCTGGGATCACTATGAATGAAGACTTATTTAAAAAACTAGGCATGCCAGCCGAGTATTATACGTTTAAAAAAGGACAATGGCGTTTTATAATACTCAATACAAACGAAGTAGCCTCCTATGCCAATATTAAAGGCAGCTGGAAAGAAAAGGAGCTGGATGAAATGATCAAGAAAAAAAAAGCCGGCAACGGGCATAATGCCCTGGAGTATAACGGCGGTATCAGCAGCAGGCAAATGGCCTGGCTAAAGCAACTGCTGAACCAGACGGAGCGAAAAGGAGAAAAGGTACTCATTTTTTCACATCATCCCTTTGCCTGTGCCGATGGACTAACGGCGCTCAACGACCAGGAAGTTATGTCACTGGTTGCAGCATTCAGCTGTGTTAAAGCAT
>JBCNOR010000499.1:0-4246 GCA_039593785.1 Niabella sp.
TTGGCCGACGGTGAGGGGCCCAACCACCCCTTCAAACGCGCGCCCGACGACATAGCCCGGCCGCCCCAGCTCTGGACGGCCTGCAGCAGCGGGACGTGGCCGAGCAGCTGGGCGTGTCGCTGCGCCTGGTGCAGCGCGAACTGAAAGCGGCCCAATGTAAATCCCTACACTGCGCGGGTAGTGTATGTAGAAGATACTAAGTACGAATTTTTCTACCTCGTATTCTCCCTGCATTATGATCTCATGCTCGCCGGTATTGGCCAAAAGATCGTGGGCTGGGCAACGGTTATTTTTATTGTGATGCTGATTACCGGGCTGGTGTTATGGTGGCCCAGGAACAAAGCTGCCGCCCGGCAACGTTTTTCCTTCAGGTGGAAGGCCACTACGAAATGGAAACGTAAGAACTACGACCTGCACAATATACTCGGCTTTTACGCCATGCTGTTCGCGCTGTTGATTGCGCTTACCGGTCTCGTATGGGCATTTACCTGGTTCGACAATAGTGTGCAATGGCTGGTAAATGGAGGCAAGCCCACACCCGAATGGCCCAGCTTTCAATCAGACAGTACTGCTGCGCGTAAAGCAGATGTGTATGATGGAATACTGGCCCACATGCAACAGCAGGCTCCACAGGAGAAGACCTATTATATCAGCATACCGGCCACTCCATCTGAAAGCATTTATGGCTATGCCCAGTCCCTCAACAAAAATTATAAATGGACCGGTTTTTATTACGATCAGCAAACCGGCAAAAACCTCTGGCTCAACCGGTACAAAGACCGGCTGCCCGGCGATCAGCTCCGCAATATGAACTATGATATACATACAGGCCTCATCCTCGGTTGGCCCGGTCGTATCCTCGCCTTTTGTGCCAGCTTTATTGCCGCAGGCCTTCCGATCACCGGCTTTTACATCTGGTTGGGGCGTAAGAAGCCTTCGTCATCCCGATAGCTATCGGGACAGGCTGACATCAAAGTCGAGATCCACAGCGTTGTCATGCTGAGCTTGACGAAGCCTGCCCGTCCGATCAGGCGGGCATTAAGCGTGGGCTATCGAAGCGTTATCAGAAGCGCTGTCATAGTATCCAAAGACGGGCCTTGTGGCATCAATCAAAAAAAGAGGGTATCCTTTTAAGATACCCCCTGCAAAACGCCTTTATCGATTTTACGTTTTTTTATCCCACCATACTTTTGAAAGGAACGAATCCCCATTGGTCATTCTTCCTACGGCCTCCTGCAGATTAGCCTTGTTCAATTCACCCTCTTCACTTGAATAAATGGCCCGCCGGGGTATCTGGCCATTCGTAGAGCCGGGATTGGGGCCGGGCGTTAATTTCGGGTAGCCCGTACGGCGCCATTCAGCAAAAGCTTCCATATTGCGGCCAAATAAACTGATCCATTTTTGGGTACCTATTTTTTCCATCTTCTGCTCATCGGTCAATCCATCTAAATTGATGACAGATTGCTCGTATGATGCGGGTATAGCGCTCAGGTTGTAAGGAGGCAGTGCAAAAGCAGCTTTTACGCCATCCGTGAAATAAGTTTGCGCATTAGTACTGGTGGCGCCCCAACCCAGTAAAGCCGCTTCAGCTTTGTAAAAACAGATGTCTGAATAGGTCATTGCATAAACCGGTATCGGCGCAAACGTGAGGCTAAACCAGGTAGAAGTGTTGGCCGTGGAGTAATTGGCGCGTATTAACTGCGACAGCTCATTATCTGTTAAAGCCACTCCAATGCCCCTGTAAGTAGCCACACCATTTACAGTAACCGGCTGGGCCAGCAAGGGTAAGCGGGGGTCGTTATAGCTTTTTAAAACATCCACTAATGTGTTGGCCAAATAACGCAGGTCTGCACTACCGGTGGTTACCTGGCGCAGCACAGGATTTTGATTTTCGGCCTGCGCATTGTTAAAGGTAGGCACAGCAGCATTATCGCTGTTGGCAGCTATAAGACCCAAAGGAGAAGTCATGGCTTCGGTTACTGTTTTCTGAGCCAAAGAAGCATTCGCATACCGCATCCTCATACCCAGTTTAAGCTTTAACGAGTTCCCGAATTTTTTCCATTTATCAATATTACCGCTATAGAAAAAATCTGAAGTGCCGTAAGATTGATCTCCCACGGTAAGCCGCGCCAGGGCTGCATCCAGCTTTGCTATTAATGCTGGATAAATATCCTCCTGCCTGTCAAATTTGGGGGTACGGTTAATTTCTTTGTCACTGGTAGTAACATCCGAATAGGGAATATCGCCATAGAGATCGGTAAGCCGCTGGTACAAATACACTTCGTATATTTCGGTGATCGCTAATTTGCTTCTGCCTTCCGGGGCTGCTTCTTTACCACTTAGCTCCTTCTTGATCTGGATGATATTCCGCAACAGCGTAAAATGCTGCGACCATACCTGGTTGTCCGGACCTTCGAAATAACGGGATACCGGTACTACAGGACCACCCGCCCAGTGCTGGATCCACGACCCGAATTTGGTATTAGGCAATTCTCCTGATTCCTGGAAGGTGCCATCCCGGAGTATCCTGGCCATTAACAACCCGGGATCAACTGTGGTTACCGAGGTGGGCGGTGTATTTATTTTTTCAAAGTTTTTGGTGCAGGCGCTAAACGTAGCCATTGAGATAAGGCCTGCAGCGCATATATTTTGGAGTATATTTCTGTTCATGTGTATGTTTTTATTGATCATCATTAAGACATTAGAGACCAACCGTAAGATTGATACCTACGGTTCTCATCATGGGTAAAGAAGTAGACTCAATACCTATAGAGCTGTTATTTACATTAAAGGCAGAAGCCTCGGGAGAAAAGCCATCTGTGTTTCTCTGAAAATAAAACAGGTTTCTTCCATATACACCCAATTTTAATGAGTTAATAATACGATGCGGTAGTAAGTTTTGTGGAAACGTGTAAGACAGGCTAATCTCGCGCATGGCAACATAGCTCATATCGTTGATCATTTCTTCCGATACCATAACCTCTTTATCACTCGCCACCATATTCCAATAATCCTGGGCGGTTACCTGTTTGCTGTTTTGAACGCCGGTGCTTACCCAATTGCCCGAGGCATCTTTCTGTGCCACCATACCTTCTGCAACGTAGGTTCCGTCGCGTCCCGGTAAAGTTTTTTTACTGGTACCATAAATAATTTGCTCGCGGCTCGACTGGGAGAAGATCACACCCCCCTGGCGCATATCCACCAACGCATATAAATTAAAGCCTTTGTATTTTAAGGTGTTTCCAAAACCTCCCAACCAATCCGGCTGTGCATTGCCAAGATCCGTTTCCACACGGCCCGCCGTACGCAAAGGCAACCCGGTAGCGGGATCAATCAACCGGTTTCCATCAGCATCTTTTATCCACGCAAACTGCGTTCCAATAAGCTGGCCAAATGGTTTCCCTACCTCAGCCACAACATTAATTCCCCTATCCGTTGCCAATAAGAAACTCTCTACTCCCGGATATAAAGACTCCACTTTATTACGGTTCCTGTTAAAGTTAAAAACGGTAGTCCATTCAAAGCCTGATGCTGTTTTGACAGGTGTTGCGCCCAATACAAATTCGATTCCTTTATTGCTGATTTCACCGGCATTGATACGATTTTTTACATAGAGGCTCGATGGCGATATAGGCACATCCAGTATCTGGTTTTTAGTGCTCGCCTGGTAATAAGTAAAAGATAAGGAGAGCCTGTTTTTTAAAAACCTCAGATCTGCGCCGGCTTCAATAGAAGTGGTCAGTTCATTCTTTAAGTTGGGATCGGGTATAATGTCTGTATACGAAGCCATAGGCACACCCCCATGCGTATACTGATTGAGGCTATAAGCGCCCACCAGCTGGTAAGGATTGCCTGAGTTGCCGGCCTGGGCCCATGATGCACGTACTTTTGCGAAGGACAAGGCATCCGACTTTAAGTTGAAAGCATCTGTTAATACAAGGCTCGAACTAACAGAAGGATAAAAGAAAGAATTGTTTTCTTTAGATAAAGTGGAAGACCAGTCGTTACGCGCCGAAAAATCTACAAACCAATAATCGTTATAGCTAAACTGCCCCGAAAGGTATGCCGAATTGATTTCAGATTCTATAAGGTCGAATATATAAGTGTTGGTAGTAGTGTTATTAATAACAAACAGGTTGGGCACAATAAACTGGTTGCCCGAATTGCCCGTCATGCGCAGGTACCGGCTTTGATGGCTGCCGCCCAGGTTAGCACTGATCTTTATTTTATCCGACAGGTTGAAATT
>JBCNOR010000005.1:0-25921 GCA_039593785.1 Niabella sp.
ACCGTCCTTCAGCATCGAAAATAAGGCTTAAGCCATTCATCAGCTGTATCCTGTAAGCGTTATATTTCTTTTCAATAGAGTTGACGATACCCTGATTTAGAAAGCGATACTTAAAATTTTCATCGTTCGTCATCGGACATTGGTCGGCAAGGAAGAGATATACCGCTGGAGATGAACTATCCGATCGAATATGGCGGGCGATTGATTTATCGGTAATAACCTTCATGCCGAAACGCGTGCGAAGCTTAATCATCAAACGATTTATGACGCCCGAGCTAAGCGGTTTGTAGACAGCATATATTCCGTGTTTCATCTTGTAGGACATGAAGTGTAACATTTCCCAATTGCTGCAGTGTCCCAGGCAAGCGATTACATTTCTTCCCGAGACAATGGCATTGTCCAGTAACTCCAACCCGGAAAATTCAATTTTCTCATTCAGTATTTTAGGAGAAACGGATATGGCCTTGATCGTGTCGGCTATATTTGAAACGACCGTGCGGTAAAATTTTTTCGAGATGTTGTTTATCTCGTCGTAACGCTTTTCTGGAAATGATCGGGCTATGTTGAGAAGTACTACGGCTCTTCTGTACCTGACACCATAATAGACGATAAGAAAAGCAACACTTCCAGCCCTGTAAAGAAAGGTCATCGGAAGTAAGCTTACTACATACAGTGCAGTATAAACGAACTTGTATGTAATGGCCTGTAAGACCTGTTTTATTCTCATATATAGAAACCTGCCATGGCGAACAATAACATGCTGGTAATAGTTAACCAGCATGTAGAACGCTCGTTTGTATCAACCCCTGCAAAAATGGAATTTCAGCGGCAAATGATCTATCGAGAAAAGGAGCTTTAGTTTCGTAAAAGGTATTATTCTATATACTAGCGAAACTTTAGAGGTGAGACCCCGTATTGCTTTTTAAACGCATCACTGAAATGACTAGGTGTGGCAAATCCGGATTCATAAGCAATTTGCGCTATAGGTTTTGTATCCAGGGAAATCTGTAGCGCGGCATACTTCAACCTGGCTTCTTTTAAGTACTGAAAAACAGGCTGACCAAAAAGAAACTTAAAGCCAAACTTCAGTTTATACATATTTAGCCCCACTGCCCGGCTAAGCGAATTTAGTGTGAATTCAGCAGCCATATCCGTCAAAATGATGTCCTTTACTTCGTGCAGCTTTTTAATATCCGAGGCGCTTAGCTTTTTATTGGTCAGAAGGTGGTTTTCACTATGAAGCTGTCCCATCTGCAATGCAAGTAATTCCAGAACCTTGGCCTCTGTCAGCAGTCGCTCTATCGAACTGCTGTAGCCTTCCTGAAACAACCCATTAAGGAGATTTATCATTTGTAAGTTTAACCGCAGATTCGGTGCGCTTGCCAAAGAAAAATTTTTTCCGGTAATCAGAGTTGTGGCAATAGTATCGGTAATTTTTCCCTCTCCTTTACTCAACTGCATAAAATAATCCGGCGCAAAACTCACTATGGTAAGCTTTAGACCTTTTTGCTTCTTGAAAACTGTTTCGCTGGTGTGATAAGAGTTATATATAAGGTTATGCTGCAAAGCTCCGATCTCCCAGGAACTACCGTTTTCCGACTTACACTGAATTAGTCCATTTTCGACGAAGAAAAGACTAACTACATTTGGCGCATCGATGGTCTGGAGCGATATATCCTCAAGCACATCTACACGGTGCCTGGCGATATGCGTTCCCCCATACCTAATTTCATGCGCATGGCTGTTCCAGAAGCTTTCGCTACTGGAATATTGTGTCTTGCTAAAAGATGGAGCTGATAAATCGTGACCTGAAATGCTCTCCATTTCAGAAATTATATGCTTGTCAGCTTTCGAAATAATGACCTTCACATTGTTGGTTTCGTAATAAAATCAGTTACTGATATATTACAATCAAGACCCGATCTACCCCTATCTCGACTATTCAAAAAATATCTTTTTTTTTCCTTTGCTCACTTCATGATCAGTTGGCTTGAGATAATATTGATCTCTATAATTCAGGGGAGATATGCCAACTAATCTTTTAAACAGCTCTTTGAATGATTTTTCATCTGTGTAACCGCAGTCCCATATTACTTCTGACAACGATTTATTAGTCTCTTCCAAATCGATTTTAGCCAGTTCTATTCTCAGCTTTTGTACATATTCCAGCGGGGTGCTTCCAGTGGCTTTAACAAAGCGCCTGTCAAAATTACGACGGCTGATTGCGAGATTTTTAGACAGCTCGTCAAATTGAATTTTGCTTGTCACTTCTGCTTCTAAAAATTTCTGAGCTTTTAAAACCAAGAGATCACCATGTTGTTTTTGAGCATGAAAGATAGCAAAAGGTCGTTGAGAACGTCTTCCTATATCAATCTGAAACATTTTACTGCACAGAATGGCGGTACCTCTGCCAAAGTACTTTTCTACCAGGAACAAAGCTAGATTCAAGAAGGAATAACCACCTGCGTTCGTGTAAATTCCATTTGCCTTGGTGAGCACATCCATAGTCACTGTTACCTTAGGAAACATTTTCTTTAGTTCATCTGCTGCTTCCCAATGCGTGGCGCAGGGCATGCCATCTACCAGGCCGCTTGCGGCCAACAAGAATGCTCCGGTGCATACACTGGCAATCTCGGCGCCTTTGTTGTATTGGTTCGATAGCCAGGTAACCAGGTGCTGGTCCTTTTGCAATATTTCTCGATATTGTTTAGACAGTGATGGAATGATAATCAAATCTGCTTTCTTGATTTGCTTGATCGACACCTCGTGTAACGAATCGGTTTGGCGGGGAACATCACTTCCGGCAACTTGCACTTTCAGTATTGATTTATTGCCATCGGACTTCCAATGGTCATCTGCCCAAATTAAAATTTCGCTGATGGCTGTGATGCTGCTCCAATTCTTTAACCCTTCCGGCACTAAAAAGACGATCTGGTACATACTACGAAGATAGATAACTGATTTGTCTATATTCCCCCAAACATTGTCTATCTAGCCCATTCTGGCTCAGGTTGCCAATTGTAATTTTGACGAAATGAAAGGGAAAAAGGGAATACCATATTCAGAATTTATTGCATTGTCCGCCTGCTGCATGATGCTGACTGCGATAGGCATCGATGTTATGCTGCCGGCATTTGCCGAAATCCGTCATGATTTTGGTCTTAAGGCTAATTCTTCCGACACCGCCTATATAGTTACCGTCTTCTTTTGGGGCCAGTTACTTCAAATCGTTTTCGGCCCCATGTCTGATCGGTTTGGGCGATTGTTTGTGCTCCGTCTCGGTTTCGTGCTTTATATCTTTGGGAGTCTTACAGCTGCCTGGTCGGAGACCCTGGAATTTATGCTCATGGCGCGCTTTATAGCGGGTGCAGGTGCTTCAGCTGTATTCATGACGGTCATTGCTATGGTGCGAGACAGATATAGTGGAGACGAGATGGCACGTATCATGTCATTTGTTTTTACCATTTTTTTATTTACTCCCGTCGTAGCTCCATTTTTGGGTTGGGCGATAATTAAATTCTATAGTTGGCGTACTGTCTTTATGCTCCCGCCGGTGTTTGCAATCTTCGTCTTAATCTGGTCACTGCGAATGAAAGAAACGTTGCCCGTTGCAAGCCGTTCACAAATCAAAGTTTCTGAGCAGTTCTTTTTATTAAGAACTGTCATTCGAGCCCCGTCATTTCTTCGGTACACCGGTATCACCACGCTTTTATTCGGGGGAATAAGCGCTTACGTTTCAAATGCTGAGTTCATTATAAGAGACATTTACAAAGTGCCAGACTTGTTTCCTTGGATATTTGCTGGCATCGGTATCATAATGGCAATGGGTGCGCTCCTCAATTCAAAACTTGTAATTCTTTATGGAGCTAAAAAGACCATGACATTGCTACTTTCACTTTATCTAGCCATGGCGTTGGTTATGTTGACAGGTGTTTGTCTTCAGATGCCCTTGCCCAATTTGTATTTCTTTTTTACCTGCATCGCTTTGTTGCTGGGAGTGAATCTAGCCATTGAGCCCAATAGCAGCGCGCTGGCGATGGTTAATGTTGGTAATAATGCCGGTACTGCGTCAGCCCTGTATGGAACCTGCTTTTTCTTTGGTGGTGCATTGCTTGGTTCGCTGATCAGCTTTTTCTTATCATTCGGTTTAATTGCGATGGCCGCGGGGTTTGCAGCAATCGGTCTAGTTGCATTTTTGCTCAATAGAACAAGAAATAGATTTTAATGAATCCCAATTTCGAAAATAATACTCCCTTTTTCGATAATATGGAACTGTGTTTTTCTTAAATTTTGGCATAACACAGCATTTAATACGAAAAAAAATTTAAACCCAACAATTTTATGGTAGATATCAGACACACATTAGTGATAGAGGCCGCCCCCCACCGGATTTTCAGTGCACTCACTACAGCAGACGGACTTTCTGCATGGTGGACGCCTAATACACAGGCTACTGCGGAAGTTGGTAGTATTGCGAAATTTCCGTTCGAAGGAAATTACGTAAAGCATATGGAAATTGTCGAGCTAATGCAAGACGAATTAGTGAAATGGCTTTGCCTGGAGGGCGATAAAGAATGGATAGGTACCTCACTGACATTTAAACTGGTGCAGCGAGGCGAACCAGCACTAATCGCAGCTCATCCTGAAGTAAAAGGTCAGCTTGCACAAGGAACTTCAGTAGTAAAAACTGTGCTGCTATTCGAACATAAAGGCTGGAAAGCATATAGTGCTTCCTTTGCGGAATGTAGTTACACCTGGGCCATATTCCTGAGAAGTTTAAAACTGTTTTGCGAAACCGGCAAAGGAACACCATGGCCAACCCAACATCAAATAGGTTGATAACACTGCCTATCTTGTATTCCAGGCGATCGAGTTAAATTAGGGTCATAACGTTATTGAAGGTCATATTTCCTCTGCAATGATAACGCTGTGCTTGTTTAGTCAAGCTCAGGGCGATAAAGTCCTGGCAACAGTGCTTCACGCATCAGGAACAGTCAATGCCAACGGTAGCAGACTTTTTTATCTTTATTTTTGAATCACCGCCCCTTGCCCCAGTCATTTTATCATCATGACTGGTTCGTTTTGTTTTTCATTTTATTGGCCTGTCTTGTAAACATTAGGATTGTAGTTCTCCATGTAAATTTCGGGGTCGGGTATTTTGTTGAAACCATACTTTTCATAGAGCCAATCCGCTGTTGATGTCAGTAAGATCCAGCGCCTTAGTCCTTGCAGATTAGGATGGGTCATAATACAATCCATAAGTCTTCTTGACAATCCTTGCCCACGGTAATTGTCCAATATATAAATGTCACCCAAATAAGCAATGGTCGAAAAGTCAGAGATCACTCTTGCAAAACCAATTTGTCGGGTATTGTGAAACAGTCCGAAATTTAACGAATTCTCGATAGAGGTTTTAACTCTTTCGAGTGGAATATCGTCGCTCCAGCCCGAATGCTTAGATAAGAAATCGTGAATCGCAACAACGTCCATTTTTGATTTTTCTGTCGTCAACGTGTAGTCGTTGAAATGTAGTTCGATATTTTCTATCATTCTGCTTTTGGAAATTTTCTATTGGTATTTAAATCGGATACACAGCCTGCCATTTCTTAAAATTATTAATTACTACCTAAACCAAAAAGCATTAATGATTTACCGATGTAACCGGTTGATAATATTGCGGAGTTTGCTCCATTCATGCTCTATATTGATGTATTTTTTATTTGCACGAAACTTCGCATTTTTCCATATAAAAACTGTTTCCTTATATACTTTATTGTTTTCATTACATTGGCTAATCCATTGTTCTAAGAGTAAACGTTCCCCGTCTTCTAACCTTTTATCACAGTGCATTATTATCAGATGTTCCATGGAAGACCAATTTAAAAGCGAATGATATTTAGCGCATACCTAGTATTTTACAAAAGTCGATTGCCACGTAGCATTACAGTTCTTTAAAAAGGACTTTTACTTTCTTAAAAAGCATTTTTTGTGGCAACAAAAAATATATCGGCCAGCTGCTGCTAAGGACGCCGGCGTTACAAAAGCTCTCGTTGACGTTCTTTTATAAATTGAGAGTTTTGCAAACCCCATTTATCCATAAGCTCCAAAACCGGACGTATACTCTCGCCGAGCATCGTTAACTTGTATTCTGTTTTTTTAGGATAGGCATTCTCCGAACACTTTTCAACCGCCCCATAAAAAAGTAGTTCCGCCAACTGCATTTCTATAACCCTTGCGGATGCTTCATTAATATACCTGCAAATGTCAGCAGGGCGGTTAATGCCCCTGTCAATAGCATCCAGGATGCAGCATTTCCATTTTCCGCCAAACACTTTGCTTGCAACACGTATCCCACAGTCGAGGTCTTCGTCAATTTTTCGTTCGTACATTTCTTTGTTTTAATTCGAAATTAGCTAAATCACAGCTACCATGGTTCTATGTACGGTACCGAAACTTTTTTCGGGTATTGCTGCTCTCTGTTCGGATATTCATCTTTGCCGGAAAACTTCAACACATTATCATGCAGACAACGAAACAGCTTAATTTAAAGATAGCGGACATCATACCTTTTCTCGTTTGGGCTTTGGTTTTTTTTACTACCTGGACATTTATGCATGGTGCAGACGATTTTCTTGAGATGACTCCGGCCGCATTGGGCAAATACTACGACTTTAAGTGGATCTTAATTGCACACATAACAGCAGGCGGAGGCTCCATCGTTCTTGGCCTCATTCAATTTTGGAAAAAATTGCGAACATACAGTTGGAAACTGCATCGACTCATAGGCTTTCTCTATTTAGCATCAGTGCTTGTCAGCAGTTTTTGTGCTGTCATCTTAGCATTAACTACAGCTTACGAGGTGAATATTCCATATGCTTTTTCGCTCCAGGTGTGGGTTAGTGTCTGGATCAGTTCAACTACTATTGCATATTATTTTGCAATTAAACGGAAATTTAAACTCCATCAAGAATGGATGATAAGAAGCTATATCGTCACACTGGCATTTGTTTTATCAGGGTTGATTTTAAAAACAACCTTTATTCAAAACTTAGGAACCTTTGAGGATTTATCGCCTTCACTATTTTGGTTTGGTTGGGCTGTACCTTTGTATATTTATGAATTAATTAAAAGTAAATAGGACAAAAAAGGTGAAGGCCGGAGCTGATCAGGTGCGTTTAATGTAAGAAACAACTTTTAAAGCTAGGTTTTTCAGTATGCAGATAAATAATAATATTCTGTTAGACGGCATTATATATACTTCCCAATTAATTCTAATAACCACTGATGAACATTATAGAAACTAGGAAACTGATAATCCGGAAAGTCAGCCAGAATGATCTTGATGACTTGTATAGCATTTGCAGCGACTCGGAGTTAATGAAATTTGTAGGCGATGGGAACCCTCTTTCAAAGCAACAAACCCAGAAATGGATTGATGTAACCTTAAGCAACTATGCCTCTAAAGGCTTTGGTATGTATGGTGTCATAGACAAAGAAGCCGGTGCATTTATAGGTTATTGTGGTTTGGTTTTCTCTACAGATATTAACGATTATGAACTTATCTACGCTCTCTCTAAAGGATATTGGGGACGAGGGTTGGCTACAGAAGTAGCAAAACACCTGGTAGAATTCGCCTTTTCTGTCCTGGATATGGGCCATATCTATGCCTCTATCGATCCAGAGAATAAAGCTTCTGAAAGGATATTGTCGAAATTAGGCTTTGCCGAGGTTTTTAGAAAAAATGATGAGTATGGCTTGGAAACTATTTACTATCTCTTAATAAGAGAAGAGCCTGGCTATAAATAGATTTATCCCCATACTTGTAGCGCCAGATGTTTTACTTGCGACGATCCCGGTACGCTCCGGCTTTTTGAAACAACCATTTAAAGGACTAATGGGGCGATGAAACAGGTGGGAATTCTGCATTAATGCATCCCGTTTTATGGCACCACTGCCAAGGATACTGCTGCCTATCGGGGTCCGACGGCCAGGAAGGGATGTTGGGCTGTGGCACTACCAAAGAAAAAGCACTGTCAGATTTGGAGAGTAATTTTAAACTTTAGACTCATAATTTGCAATTAATATATCAGGACGCTGCAAATATAAAATTGTTACAATGTAATGATGTTTACTATCTTAATTACAGTATGCCCGTCTGATCAAAAGCGCCTGTCAAATTGAGGGCAATGCACATGTTATTTTGTTTGTCAGACCAGGGGGGCCAGGTGACGCAGCGGTAAATGATCCCGCTTGTATTCGGCTAAGGCGAAAAGCTTTTTAGCAGCCAGTTAACGTATCGCAAACTTTGGTATGATTTTATCAGAACATACGCAAATGAGTAGTATGACGAAGATTATTAGGAGCTAGTTAGTGATAACGGCCTGGCTGGCTGGTTTATTCACATTTGCATCAGCGTGCAAAAGTAAAAAGGGCGAGGATAACAAGATTCCCGAAGATAAAGTTAAACAGGCTGCTGCCCAACCGTCCGCAGATAATATCAACTTTACGCTACCGGTTTTGGATGCATTATTTTTTGAAGACGGATTTGAATCCCAGCTAAAAGATCAGTTGAAGTTAACGGATCAACAGGTGCGTGAGCTGAAATCCGTATCACGATCCTATGTGGCTGATCTTACCGAGGAAGGTAACAACTTTGGTTCTGCCAGACAGGCTAATAGTGCTGCGCTCCAGCAAATAAAAAGGATTATTGGTGAAGAAAAAACAACGGGGCTCTTGAATTTAGTAGCCGCACGGTACGCTCAGGGAGATATTGCTGGGTTGTTGCCCACGAAGCCTAATGCAGTTCCTACAGACACCAGGATTGTAGTGAATGCACCGGCCTTTCGCATGGATGTGTACCAGGAAGGTAAATTATTGAAAACTTACAGGATTGGCATCGGCTACCCGGAGTTTCCTTTACCAACTGGTATGAGAGCGATCCGTAATATTATCTTTAATCCCACCTGGACACCGCCGGACGAAGCATGGGTGAAAGGTAAATTCCAGCCTGGACGCAAGGTTGCTGCGGGTAGTAAGGATAACCCGCTGGGCGTAATAAAGATCCCGATAGGTATGCCATCATTGATACATGGAGGAAAGACGGTCGAAAAGCTGGGAAACTTTGCATCGCATGGTTGTGTGGGTCTTACCAACGAACAAGTGCAGGACTTTACCGTGATGATAGGGCAGATTTCCGGTACACCGAAAGTATCGGACAGCATCAGGTTATTCGAGGCTGATAAAGCTAAAACCAGGACCGTTAAACTGGATAAAATAATTCCGGTAGAACTCCGTTATGAAACAATTGTTGCCGAAAATGGTAGCCTAATTATTTACAGGGACGTTTATGAACGGGGTACCAATACACAGGCAGAAGCTGCGAGGATACTCAATCTTTATGGGGTGGAATGGAGCCGGCTGTCTGCGCAGGAACAGGCTGCTATCCATACCGCGCTAAATGAGATGAACCTGGATGCCAGGGGAGAACCCGTGGCCAACCCGGATGCTGATCCCGATAGCGCAAAAGACCGTTCCACTATTGTACAAAGGGCAAAGAAAGGGAAAGTGACGCGTTCGGTAAAAGGAGATACCCAGGTTGCGGTACCCATTGCGGCATTGCAATCAAAAGGTTATCCCTCACCAGTCCATCTGGATGCTGGCGGAGGCCAGTCCAATTAACGGGTGATATAGGAAATAGTCAGCTAAAGGCTGGTCCTAATTTATCCCTTGAGCCGGTCGGGAGTGGACAATAATCGCGTGCCTTCTGCAAAGATGATTAAATAGTCAAGGTGCATACAAACTTCTTCCACAATAAAGTTGTACCCGCTGGTTTCATCCTTTTCTTTTTCTGTAAAACTACTGTCTAAAAATGAATACAAGCTAATAGTCATGCCCGCAATGGGTGTATGCGGCACTTCAAATTTCCTGTCCCCGAAATAACGGCGTAGCTTGAGCCAGATCGGGTCTCCATCGCTGACAGAGCGTTCAATGATCCATTCGGTGCCAAACATAATAGGTATCATAGCGATGATTTATCGATAAAAAATAATGAATTCAACCGGATAAATTGTTAGTGCAATGATCTTCTACATTTACTGCAGGATTCATGGAACGTTACGTTAAACTACAAGTTGCTTATGCGGGTGCGGAGTATCGCTTCAGAATCAACTGGATCACCTTGGATTATAGCAATAAATTTTATGGATTGTTGATGGAAAGAAATGGACCTTTGAAAAGGATGAGTTGCGTAGGGTACAAATGATCATAACGTTTGTCGACAACAATCTTAATTCGGGCGATGCGCTGCTGGGCAGGATCATGCATTAGTTGGAGAAAGAACGCTATGAAGCCTGGCCCGCCTTATAGAATTTTGCTAACGATTCTCATCTCTTATAGTATAGCGGATATAATCTATGCCTGCGTCTGCTGCATCAGCGCTTGAGAAAAGCGCCACCGGTAAGTTTCCGGAATCAATCTTATAGTGAAAGAAGGCCAGGCAGCTTACATAATAATCTCTCAGGGATAAGGTAAATAATTCATTCTACACCGGGTTACCCATTACCAGGTGCCACTCAGGTAGCTGAACTAAGCCCGGGCTTTGAACACCAATATCGTAAAGCGACTCCACACATTCATGAGCTTGCTCTTCGGTAAAGTAGATGCCCATTAAAATTAAAGAAGCCGTTACACCTCTACTGAAACTGACCAGGTTTTCAGTGAAAAATTCCTGCAGATTCTGGACGAACAGTTCCCTGGTTTATATATCGCTCACGACTGCTGAAAAGCCGGCTACATTCAGCGGTCCTTCTATTTCTTTTAGTGCTTTATGGATCAGCTCATCAATTGACATATGCTACCTTTATCCCCGCAAATATACGCTTGCTGCCTAAATTGATTAACTTTAATGCTAATGGCTATGAGTATGAAAAAAGTACCTGACAGAATAGAGAGGCCTGTAAAGGAACTCGTAGGGGAGTTTTACCGACATTTGGGTTCCAGGCAGGTGGGTAAACGCTATATCACTGCGATACGGCTTGCTTTAAACCGGTACCAGGTGGATCACGGAGTGACCACATTTCGGGAGGTGAAGGTGGAAGAGCTTTTCAAATACCGGGGTATGGGGCCTCAGGCTATAACTTTACTCTGGGACTTATATGGTAATCCCGGTCATTGGGCACCGTTTATGGCAGGTAAGGTATTTATTAAATGAGTGGGGGTTTGAAAATAGTTCGTACATTTAAACGGTAATTAAGTGATTGATGTCTTGTCTTTAAAATTGTTACGGGAGTAACGGGCTTCGGCTCGTTATTTTCGTTTTAGGCGGATCACTGAAATGGGATATATACATCATCAATCAGGAAAGCCCAGCCATTTGAATGAGCTTAATGTCTGTTGTATAGATCGTCTTTAAATCCTTCTTCCTGATGGATTTGGTAAACCGGTAATTGTAACCTGTCTTTCCAGCTATAGATTCAATGTTGTTCCGTAACATTTTTCACCTGATTACTTTACCACCATCTCATACCCACCTTTAACTTTAATCCTTGGAAATGTCGGGTATAGCTGGTATTGATCCGCTTCAACCTCCCTGTATCCGTAATCGTAACAAAAGTGAATCTCACCACCTTTAAATTTGGTTTCAGCAATGTGCGTCAGGAACCCGAATTCAAAACCGGCCCGCACCAGCGACTCTTTCGTGAATTTCTTTTCACGGTTTTGGGGGTCATAAAGACTTTTTAAAGCACGGCGGTTTTTCTTCAGGATACCGTCAACGCGGCGGATTTCTTTGAGCTCATTTGCTTTAAGGGTGTTATAGTAGGCGTCTTTACATCCGATATCACAAAATTTCTTATCTGAACGGCCAACCTTAATCACCTCATTGCAATGTAAGCAGGTGGGGTTAGGTACTGACATGCCCAAATTTATAAAATTTCTGGATTTATCCGTGTTTACACGTGTAACTGCTGCTATTACATGCTAAACATGCTGGTAACGGGTACCTTCCACATCTACCTTCACCCCGAATCAAATCCAAATTTTATGACGACTAATCGCATTACTCTGATCGGCTATGTAGGTACAGACCTTAAAATCACCCGCTCCGGTAATGGCAGTTTCCGCACTGCCCTGAGGGTGGCCACGCATTACAGAAGAGCAAAATACAGGGACTTTGTCACTGTCTGGCATGACGTAATTTGCTGGGATAGTCAGGCTGATTTTGCCAACAGGAATTTTGTAAAAGGCAGTAAAATATTTTTAGAGGGTACATTGGAATACCGTGAGTACGCAGATCGCAAAGGACATCTCAGGTATCATACGCAAATTAAGGCGCACAGCCTGCTAAACCTGGACCGCTAAACCTTCCGGATTATTCCCACTTATCTGATCCTCCCTAAACACTTTAAACACTTGTCAACAATGGAACCTAAATTTTTTAAATACCGCAAGTTCCGTAAAATTATTAACTGGGGCTATACCTTCGATTCGCTCGCAGAAGTAAAGTTTGCGCTATCTGTAATGGATGACTACGAGATACTCAGAGGACGCGTCTCCATTTATTATCACCCTGGAACTTTTCAGCCAACCAATTATATCCGCACCTGTCACCGCAGGTATACCCCCGACTTTTTAATCCGGCACAAAGAAACAGGGCAGGCATTCCTGGTAGAGGTGAAACCCCGGATTTATGAGAAAGAAACGCATTTATTGGTCATGAAAACGGTAGCAGAAAATTACATAAAATGGAAAGGTTACGACTGGCAATACCGGGTGATCTTTGATGATGAGATCATTCTGAACGAGGAACAGCTGGAGCAGTTTCACGATTGTGTCCGTTTAAGGGGATTAAACGACCGGAAGTTGTGGTTTGAAGAACTGAGCCGTAAATATGACCTGAGTGCCCGGTCACTTTTTACCCATGCTCCTGGTTTAAATAAGATTTCCTTTGTCATGTTCGGTACTTCTGCCGGTAAGTCTTGATTTCTCTTTTTTTTTTGTGAAGTGGTAGCCGCCTGAACACCTGGCAGCCCGCCTTTCTGTTCCCACCGAAGGCGCACCATCAGGCCAGTAGTGCGGTAATAGCCCTTTGTATGATTACCTGAAAGAAAACGGGCCAAAGCGAAAGCGAAGATAGTGCCCCGCGCGCTGACCAAAAGCTTCCGGCATAAACACTGGGGACTTGCTCTTGCAGGCCATCCTTTATTCCTTTTCCTTTTGGTGCTTTCTATCCATTCAGCACTGGTAGAGATGCTTTCTTTTTTTCCGTTTTTTCTTTTTCAGGTAATCATCAATTTTTTTTAAAAACACACACAAAAACGAATCACAAAAAGTTTCATTCACATTTTAAAATTTCAAGTTATGAACACAATTATCGGACGCATCACCGCTGATGCACAAGTGAAAAAAGTTAGCGAAGGTCGCGAAGTGGTAACCTTTACCATTGCCCAGAATGACCGGTATAGGGCTAAGGGGGCAGAGGAAGTGACTGAAAGCGTCAATTATTTTAATTGTTCGTATTGGCTGGGTACCGGTGTGGCTCAGCACCTTAAAAAGGGCATGCTGGTAGAGGCCAACGGGCGCATCGGATTGGATATTTGGAATGATGCAAAGGGAGAGGCGCGTGGCGCTTTGCCCCTGCACGTTCAGACCTTACAGCTGCATAGCAAAGGATAATTTTCTCCTTCTTAATCCAATTTCTCAAACGCTTCGGGGAAATAAAAGGACATGGCGATTTTTTAAAAGCTTTTTCAATTCAATCACCTATTAAATATCAAATTTATGATCACTATTATCGGACGTATTGCAGCAGATGCACAAGTTAAGACAGTAAGCGAAGGCCGCCAGGTAGTCACTTTTGCCGTTGCTCAGAATGAGCGGTTTCGCGTTAAAGGTTCTAATGAGGTTAAACTGGTAGTGACCTATTTTAATTGTTCTTATTGGTTGAAAACCACTATCGCCAGCCATCTTCAAAAAGGGGTACTGGTAGAAGTCTCCGGCAGAGTGGGGGTAAATGCCTGGAAAGACGCTAAAGGTGAGCCAAGAGCTAGCCTGACCCTGCATGTGCAAAATATCCAGTTGCACGGAAAAGCCGGCAAAGGAGAAACCACTCCTGCACCACAGGATCAGCCCGCTGATAGTTTGGACGAAGTCGACGATCTACCCTTTTAAAGTGGTCTCCTTTCCGCTCCGGGAGTTTAAATAAAGGAGCGGATTTTAAAATCATTTTATCAATTAAATGTATACAATGAAAGCATTAAATACAGAAGCAACCGGGATATTTTTACATTTGCTTGGGAGAATGAACGACGCGCCCTTTATCAGCTTCCAATCTCCTGCTGGGGTACCTTTATTCATGGAAGGTTACGGCGTTCTGGACTCTGGTTTCGGAACAAGCTATGCCTACAGCCTTATGCAAAGCAAAGTAGTGGGTAATGACGTCCTACGGGAACCCCAGTTTTTTTTCCTCCATTTCACAAATGATACATCCAATCTTTTTCGCGGAGTTTGTCCATATTGTTATTATAGGGACTCTTCCGGGATTCGTGAACACTGCATGATCATCCACCCCTTTGGGCATCTGGACCTGAACCTGAACTTACAGGAGCGACATGTTGAAATGGCCAATAATTGGATGGCTCAAATTAAAGAGCAGGGTTATGTAGATTAATCTCCATTTAAAGTTATAATTATGCAAGTATTAAATAAACAATCTTCAAGTATTTTTTTGGATCTTATTAAAAAGCTGGGCAAAGAACAGTATATCAAACTAGAATCTTCACCCTTTATGGTGCTGCATTTTGAACGAATAGGTCATATGCATAGTGCTGAAGGCGTGTCAAATATTTACAGTTTAATGCACAGTTACCTTCAGGACGGGGATTTAATGAGAGATCCGGAAATGTGCTTTTTACACTTTTATAATGATAGTTCTGATCGAACAAAAGGAATAGCTCCTTACAGCTATAGTCAGGATGCTTTAGGTGTATATGAAGTGAGTGTAGTGTTTCCCTCTTGGTATGAAATCGCCTTAAAAAAAGAATTACAACGTAAACATACAGCATTCGCCAATCAATGGCTTAAAGCAATTAAAGAACAAGGTTATTTATTATAGTACTCATTTAAAATTACTCCATATGCAACTCAATGAAAATTTATTCAAAGATCAGGTAGCAGAAGTGGAGCTGATCTATCGGTCAAAGGTCGATCCGTCCGATCGTATTAAGGTATTGTCATCAGATCATTTTGCAAAGTTATTCCGTAGCATCTGGAATCCGGATAACATGGAATTATTGGAAGAAGCAAAGGTGATTTATTTAAATAAAGGTAATCGTGTGCTGGGTGCGTTTGCGCTGTCTAAAGGCGGTTTAAGTAATACGGTAGTCGATGTAAAGCTGGTGATTTTGGCTGGACTCCGCCTGCATTGCTCATTTATTTGCTTATGTCACAATCATCCTTCGGGCAATGTAAAGCCAAGTAAAAATGATGAGTATCTGACCGAGCAGATAAGAATAGCAGCAAGTTTTTTTAATATCAAATTGCTGGATCATATTATACTTACTAAAGACGGGTATTTTTCTATGTCTGATGAAGGGGTACTATAGTAGTTTTTTCTTAAAAGAGACATCATCTCGAGTGATGTTTTTCCCGTGCACGGGCTTCTTTTTTCATGCACAAAAAAAGAAGCAAAAACGCTGATGCCGAAAGGCCTGTTTAGTACAGCATATTGGGGATATGTTTTCGTTAGCACTACAACTTTTTTTAATCAAATGATATAAACTTTTAGGAGTTTGAGGAAGATCGGTCGCGGGGATATTATTTGCGGCACCAAAAGTTTTCTTTTGGCCCTGAAGACTTTGGAATTTTATCAGTATCATTCTGCTTTTTGGGCGTACGTGAGGATTTTGTGTATGATCTTATCGCTTAGCATTTGGCAGCTTATCCGGACTATTTTAAAACTGGTTTCTGGAAAGCAAAACTCCGATCCCTGTCTAGTGCTAAGGAATCGGAGTTTGCTCCTGGATTATCTATTTGCCTGGCGTCTGTAAGCTGGTAAGCTTTTTATTCATATCAGAGAGGCCTGCTTTCTCAAGCAGCTCCAGGCTGACCTGGTCTAAGCCTTGCCTACTGTCATTTCCTGCAGCTTTTAGTAAGAGTGCTAAAGGATCATTTGATTCAACCAATAACCCTTTTTGAATCACATTAACCAGTAATAACACGCCTTTCCTTGAAATTCTTAAATCAAGCTTCACTACATCATTCATACCCGGTGTGCTGAGCAGTGTTTCATAAAGTAATCCCACTTCTTTTTCACTTAACATACTTCGCATTTTTAGGTTTTACAAATTGATTTTCCAAAGATGAAATTACTTTGACCTGTCCAGATATGTTGGGATTTACCGTGTCGTTATACGGTCAGGTTGATTTTTATCAAAACGTAGCACATAGCTTTGTCTGATCAAAGAAATTGTGAACCTGAAAATGTGAGTTATGACAATTAAAGAAGCTAAAGAGCTTGACATGGTAGCCTACCTGTCAACAGCTGGCATTGAACCAGCCAAAGTAAAGGGAAATGATTACTGGTATTATTCACCCTTTCGTACTGAAAAGACCCCATCGTTCAAAGTTGAAAGAAAACTAAACCGTTGGTTTGATTTTGGAGAGGGAAGGGGTGGTAGTATTATCGATTTTGTTTTATGTGTCGAACGAATTCCTATCCCGGAGATCTTAAAGAAATTAGCATCTCTGGATATTACCAGGGTCAGCCAGGCTCCAACGCATGAGAAAACTTCGCCGATTGAAATACTGTCTGTAAACTCTATAACTACGCCGGCGCTGATTAATTATTACAGGTCTCGTCGTATTGCCACTGAAATCGCTAACCAATATTTATCTGAAGTAACCTACCTGAACAAAGGCAGATCTTACTACGTCTTGGGTTTTAAAAATGATATCGGTGGCTATGAGTTACGCAACGCTTATTACAAGGGTAGCAGTCAGCCTAAAGCTCCTACATTATTCAAAAAACAGTCAGATTATCTTGCGGTTTTTGAAGGGGCATTTGACTTTCTTTCTTTCCTAACGATTACCGAAAGCCAGGAACAGATTTCCAGGGACTATCTGGTCTTAAATTCAACATCTTTTTTTGAGCAGCAGCTGACATTAATGCAGACCTATAATAAGGTTTATCTCTTCCTGGATAACGATCCTACGGGAGATAAGTGGACCGCTAAAGCTACCTCCTTAAATCCCCAAAAATTTGTTGACGAGCGGCCCTTGTACCAGGGGTACAAGGATGTTAATGACTGGCATCAACATCTGGGTTTGCAGCCAACAGCAAACCGACCGCTTCGCTAAAAGTGGTATACCGCCCACGTGGGGGCCGCTATTAGCTAAAGAAGCCTGCTGCGTCCTGGAGGACACCTCGCAGGCCGGAATTCGCCTGCCTTACCCGCGACTGGCAAGGTGTACCAAAAGTTGCACTTTTGGACCTTGCCCTTCACTCCGGGGTCGTTGCGGGGTTTAGGAACAATGTATTTTTTTAGTTTCCGCAGTAGGGATTTGAGCGGAAAATTTTATAACGTGTAAATGAAAATGTGATGAATGAACAAACAATCAATGCGAAAAAATGGGTGACTATCCGTGTAAAACCAGAAGAATACCTTGCGATTTACAAGCTGTTTAAGGCAACTACCAACAAAAAACTAAGCCAGTATGTACGTAAAGTACTCTTGCAAAAGCCTGTGGTGATTCACTATAGAGATGCATCTTCTGATGAAATTTTGTCAGCCTTAAACCGGTTGTCCAGGGAGCTGTCTGCGATCGGCAATAACTTCAATCAAACAGTCCATAAACTGCATACTTTGGACCATGCTCCTGAGATAAAAGTATGGGCGGAGTTAACCGAATCTGGCCGTCAAAATCTCCTGAAAAAAGTAGATGAAATTCGTCAATCCTTAAACGAAATTAGAAACCAATGCGACCGCAAATAACTTTTCCGACTAGCCTGAGCCGGGCGCTCAATTATCATGAAAAGAAAGTGCAAAAAGGTACCGCTGAGTTGATCCACTCTCACAACTTTTTTAAAGCTTCAGTGGATCTTCGATTTAGCGATAAGAAAGATCGTTTCCAGAACCTAATGGACCTGAATGAACGGGCGAAAACTAAGTTGATTCATATCTCGCTCAACTTCCATCCTTCAGAAAAAGAAAGGCTCACTAAAGAATTTTATATGGATGTGGCGGATAAGTATATGGAAAAAATGGGGATGGGGAACCAGCCTTACCTGGTATACCAACATGAGGATGCCGGTCATCCTCATATTCATGTCATTGCGCCGCTTATAAAGAGCGACGGTAAGAGAATTGCTACTCATAATTTAGCCCGGAACTTATCAGAACCAGCCCGAAAGGAAATCGAACAGGAGTTTGGGCTGATCCCGGCTGATAAAAAAGACAAGCAACAAGAACGAACAAAGCCGGAATTGGCCATACCACCACAAAAGGTACTGGCCGGTAAATCAGATGTACAGCGTTCTATTACCAATGTGCTGGATCATGTGATTGAAAAGTATAAATACACTTCCTTAAATGAGCTGAATGCTGTTCTAAAGCTTTATAATGTAAAAGCAGACAGGGGAGTAGAAGGAGGTCGTATCTATAAAAATAAGGGACTGACTTATGTGGTTATTGATAAAGATGGTAACGCCCTTACCAAGCCCATTAAGGCCAGTGCATTTTACAACAAGCCTACAATTGCTTTTATCGAAAAGAAAAGTGAGCAGAATAAACCGCTCAGGGAGGCATACAAACAAAAACTGAAAACTGCGATAGAGTGGAGTTTTCGGTCTAAGCCTGGGTCATTAACTGAACTGGCAAAAGGATTGAAGAAAGAGCAGGTGAATTTGGTTGTCAAGAGAAGTATAGAAGGGCAGGTTTATGGATTAACCTATATAGACCATAGATACAAAACGGTATTCAACGGAAGTGATCTGGGTAAAGAGTATGCAGCCAAAAAAATATTGGAACGGTTGAATCTCGAAAGCCAACAGGACAAACAGATTGCTCAAAAGCTGTACAAGGAATTGAAAGACACCGCAGTTCAGGAAAAATCAAAAGAACAAGTATCCGAAAAGGAACCCGCCAAAGCCATTGAAAAGATCATTGAGCAGATTGTTGACCCCAATGGCGGTAATGATCCTATCAATAAGGATCTACTTAATGAAAAGAAGCGCAAAAGAAAAAAGGGCCTCGGTTGGGAAATGGATTTCTAACTGTCTCCGACAGCCTGATTTTTAAAGTTAAAAATAGGGTAGATGACAACGAAGACGAATGAGAATGAAATGGGATTAAAGAAGATCATGGATATGACCCGGCTGATCAGTTTAGCCATACTATTGTTGCATTTCTATGATAGCTGTTATGGTTTCTTTCAAATATTGGGCTGGACACATAGTATTAGCGATCAGGCGTTGAACAATATTCATAAAACAGGATTGTTTAATGATTTTCATAAATCAAAATTACTGGCGCTGGTATTTTTAATACTATCCTTGTTGGGCGTAAAAGCCAAAAAAGCTGAAGTGTTTAATTACCGGCTGTGCACAGCATATATTGTAACAGGTTTGTTACTATATTTTATTAGTGCTTTGATATTTATGATGCCAGCTAGTGCAGCTACTATTACGATGGGTTATATCACTGTTACAGGTATTGGTTATTTATTATTTATGACAGGCGGAACAATGATCTTCCGAATTATTAAACAAAAGCTGAATGTTGATGTATTCAATACCGCCAATGAAACCTTTCCACAGGAAGAAAGGTTACTAACCAACCTGTATTCCGTAAACCTTCCCACAACATACCAGCTAAAAAATAAAACAAGGAACGGCTGGATCAATATCATTAATGGATTTAGAGGTGGGATATTGTTGATGGGATTACCGGGTAGCGGTAAAACACTGATCGCAAAGGAGATTTTAAAGCAGCAGATTGAAAAGGGCTTTGCGATGTTTATCCATGATTTTAAATATCCTGATCTCACCAATGTAGCCTACAACCATTACCTTAAAAATAAGAAGCAATACAAAGCCACTCCCGAGTTTTATATAATCAACTTTGAAGACATCTATCAGCGTTGTAATCCGCTGATGCCGGAAGCCATTCATTCTATTACGGATGCTGCATCGGCATCAAGAGCCATCCTTTTGGGATTAAACCAGGAGTGGATCGGTAAGCAAGGCGATTTTTGGGTGGAGAGTAGCATCAATTTTACCACAGCATTGATTTGGTATTTGAGATTATACCAAAACGGTAAATACTGCACCTTACCCCATGTTATAGAACTGGCGCAAACCCCATTGGATAAGCTATTTGCAATTATGGCTGCTGAGCCCACACTGGAAGTACTGGTGATGCCTTTTGTAAGAGCATTAGAGGGTGATGCCGGTAAGCAATTGATCGGGCAAATCTCTGGTGCTGCAATAAGCCTGGGAACACTAGCATCAGAAAAGCTATATTATGTTTTATCTGGTAATGATTTTAACATGAATATCAATGACCCAGAACATCCAAAGATTGTTTGCATCGCCAATAATCCGCAGGTGTCCAATATTTACAGTGCGGTGATTTCTTTGTACCTGAATACGCTTCAAAAATTGTTGAAAGAACAGCAGCAGCAACCTTGTGGGATTTTATTGGAAGAGTTCGCCAGTATTGCCTGGTATGATGCCGACAAGTTTTTATCGGTATGCAGGAGTTATTTGGTGAATGTAACATTGGTGATCCAGGATGCCAGTCAGCTTATTTTGCATTATGGAGAAAAGCAGGCTAAGGTTATACTGTCGATGGTCGGCAATATTATCTCAGGACAAGTGACTGGAGACTCTGCCAAGCAGCTATCAGAACGGTTTGGGAAAATTATGCAAGACCGACAAAGCTTAACTATTAATAGCAGTGATACGTCTATTAATAGGTCCCGTCAACTGGACTACGCCATTCCGCAATCCACCATTGCTGCGCTTTCTGCCGGCGAGGTCGTGGGTATGGTAGCCGATAATCCCGATCAACGGATTCCGCAGAAGATGATTCATGGGCAGGTGCGATATGATTTTGCTGCCCTGAAAAAGGAGGAAGGCGGGTATACCCCCTTACCGGATAAGGAGGTGAGTGAAAAGACTATCCGGGAAAATTTTATGCGCGTTAAAATGGAAGCAAAGGCTATTGTGGCTGATGAGATGGACAGGATTATGAATACGCCGGGTGCAGTAAAAATTAGTCGAGGATAAAAATCAAAAACACTATATTTGACATTAATTGACAAGTCTGATTATGTACACTAAAAATGTAGGAGAAATATTAAGACAATTACGCGAAGAAAAGGGACTTCTATTACGGCAAGTCGCGGCGGAACTAGAAATTGATACTGCCTTGCTAAGTAAAATAGAACGTGGGGAGAGAAATTTAAAAAGGGAGCAAGTTTTAAGAATATCCAAGCTGTTTAATATTCCCGAGAGTGATATGATTATGATATGGTTGTCCGATAAGATAATTGATCTAATTAAGGAGGAATCTAATGCATTAGAAATTTTAAAAACAACAATGAGAAAAATTAAGGCGAATAATGAATAATATAATACTATTATCCTATACGATAGAGGCAGTTGAGCAAATATTTTAAACTTGATTAATGGTATGCAAATAATAATAGAAAGAAATGTTGGCTTAGATGATTTAGATCGATTTTATGGACAACTTGAGCGTGCGGCTGAAGTGGAAGCAAGAGTGGATCTTCTACTTCCTAGAATATTGGACAATAATTTCATGGGTCTGGTACCGGCCACTTATCAATTTTCGATTACATGGATTAGGTATCAACATCGTGGTAAACTTCTATTGGACATTGAGAATCCCGATGAGGAGAATTGGAGTGATCTTCTTAAAAATGAACATTTATTTCCAATAATACTGCTTAGCTGGAATAAGACTGGTGTTTACGACAGATCGGGCGAAATCAATTTAAAAACATATTTAAAAGAACCTATCGCACTAGTGCGTCAAGCCATGTTAAGAGTAAAGCCTCTGAAAGGATGGAAACTGTTATTAACCAGTATTGACCATTTTCCTGTTTCAAGTGGCTTATTGCCGTGCTTTGAGTCCCCCCAAGGCTTTATTAACAATGAAATGAATACTTACAGAAATTTAAAAGGAGCAATAGAGGAAATATTAAATTTTTCCCTAGCAGCCAAAGCTTCTTTTGAATCGTATGAGCGTGATTTTATTGCGATAATCCATGAGTTAGTAAAAAATACTTACGAATGGGGTAAGACAGATCAAAATAACATACCTGTTGATCCCAGCATCAGGGGTGTTTTATTTAAATTTTATAAGAAAAGACGAAATACATTCTTAGATGAATTCCGAACACACAAAGGGCTTTCGGAATATTTTAGGACACCTCAATTCAAAGAAAATCCTAATGGAGAATTATACTTTCTGGAAATATCGGTATACGACAGCGGAGTTGGTTTTGTTGAAAAGTATAAAGTAAATAATAAGGAGAGTTACAATGACGTTGATGTTATTAAACGATGCTTGATTAAACACATGACATCAGCATCAGGCTTAGAAAAAGATGATAAAGGAATCGGATTAGATAGGATACTCAATCTATTAGACCGAAAGGGGTTCTTGCGAATTAAAACTCACCACTCCTGTTTATACAGAAATCTTGTCTCTCATCCTTACAAGCAAGTAGACGACGAAAAGAAAATGGAGTTATTTGATTGGAATAATCAATCAGACAAATCCTATACTGTTTTGCCTAAAGCTGCTGGATCAACTTTGACCATTTTATACCCCTTATCCCTAAATACAAAAGAATGAACTCTTTTTACATATATGCCTACCAATATGATGATGTTATCGAAGAAATGCCCACGCAAGTGTCGGCGACAGTGATCTTTTGTAGTTGCGATGATATTGATGAAGCGGATTTACAAAGTGAGATTAGGGGGTTTTATGAACAACATTACCAGACAGATCAAATTTTTATTATTGGTAGTAATCTTAACGTGCCGAGATTGGTAGAGGTATTTATTACTAATCAGAATGAAACATTCAAAGGAATTCCTAAACGTCAGGATACACACTTAAACGATAGCCTTTTTTTACTTTCATTCAATAAAGATGGTGATTTAACCTGTGAAGACAACCGAGACTTACCAAGCGCGTTTATTCGGACCTTTATTAATGAAGGGCTTCAACAAATATTTATTTCACGCGGAGGTCTAATCCTGTCAGAAGCATCCCACCACTATGTTTTTCCTTCCGGAAAACATTGTGACCGCTTCTTGAGGACAGGTAATATTTTATTATACAGCCCGGAAATTTTCTTTATTGCGTTTTCGCTATTAAAACACTTTAACGAATCTGTTTACACACGTATCTATTGTGATACATCTTCTATTAACAGTATTGCTTTCGCGTTGTTTGATCTTAAAAACAGTTTCCTAGAAAAGAAAACTAAAGTATCAATTGAAAGTTTTAGCAGCTATGAAGGCTTATATAAACAGCCAGGTTCCTATACTAGGGATTCTTTTTTGCTAATCTCAGCATCAACTTCTGCTAATATTATCAAATACATTTTAGATAAGCACACTATCATTGATAGGGATAATATTGTTATACTATATTTTCTTGCTGGACAATCTGAGTATTCCAACGTGAAAGATCAAGTTCTTTGTAATTTGACAAAATCGGAACAAAATCCTACTGGTATTCCCTATTATCCAACCTACACAGAAAAAAACTGCGAATTCTGTAAAAAAGGATCGTATGCTGTGCCAGTTTCAGGAGATGTATTCTTGTTAGAGAAGCCTAAAATTAATAAAATATTGTTAACAGCAAATGATAGAGAAAAAGGGTTGTCTGCGTTTGTTAAACAGTTTAGATCGGTAAATAAAGACACTTCCGTGTTGAAGGCTAGCTATAAAGAAAATTCTTCGAATAAATATGAGGTGTACATTGATTATTCGCTTGTTCTTAAGAATATTAATGTGAATTCCAATTATAAAAACCATAAAGAAAAACTTAATCACTATATTCAACAGTATATACCAAGCAATTCAAAGTATATTCTTGCATTAAACGATGAAGGATCGATAGAATTAACCAAGTATATCTTCGAAAAAGTTGCTCCGTATTATACGTCTTCTGCTGTTCCCGTTATAATAAATCAAGACAACTTACAATCAATAGACCCCGGTGCTACTGGCTCCATAGTAGTTGTAGGATCTTGCATCTCAAATGGGAAAAACTTACTTTATATCAGCAGAGCTTTAAGAAAATATTCCAAACTTAGAATCCTCTATTTTATAGGTATTTCCAGAACCTCGAATAAAGATTATTTAGCCACGCTTAAATCTAATCTAACAAGAGGGCGTTACGGTCAAGATACCAATGGCTTTTTCACAGTCGAGGTTTTGTATTGTAGTAACAATTCTAAAAATTCTCCCTGGATTGTTGAAATCGAATTTTTAAAGGATATTATTTTTTTTATTCAAAATGAACATCCCGAATTTTCTGCTTCTCTGTCATATTTTGATAATCGTAAGCAAATGCTTTTAGATAAGTCGGGAGATGTGGAAAGAGGAATTAATCGGGAGCTATTTTTTGAACGGATTACAACCAGCACACCTGAAACGCTGGAATTAAGAAAGAACTTTGCATTTTGGGATTTTACTGACTATGATAAAGACGTCACTCAATCTGATGTGTATTTCACAATTTCAAATATTATTAATTCGCTTAGGAATTCTGAAAAAGTAGATAAACAATTGAAACAAGCAGTATATGTACGCAACCTACTAGCCCCAATCAATTTTAACAGGTTTAACGACGGAATTATACAAGCATCAATTCTGCGAGCGGCGAATGCGGACGAACTGGCATATTCAGTTGATCCTGAAACAAGCCAGGAAATGTATAATATTCTGGAAACAATTATAACCTATCATGAACAAGAACAAGGTGAAGCTTTGATGGAATTTCTGTACGCCATTGCCATCAAGAAGCTTTCATTGTCCATAGGAAATTTGCAATCCTTACTTGAAACAGTAAATAAAAGTTGTAGACATGAATTTTTTCTTTGCATGGCGGCGTACATACATTTAAAACTCATTGAAGAACCAGAATTATTAAAAAGCAAACCATTAAGACCACTAGAGAATTCCTTTGCTGCTGTATAATGTAAAGTATATTGCAATAACAAAACTTGTAGATATTTACTTTATATGAAACAGTTGAGAAAATATCATTATTAGTATTAATTGATTGATAACGTTTATGGGAAAAGTAGTCAGAAATACACGTATATCCGGGGAGGCAGGGGTGATAAAGTTTGCAGATTATTGTAACCGTCACCAACCTTATATCCTTTTCAGGGAAGTGCTGAAAAGTGATTTTGGCATTGATGGGGAGGTAGAACTGACCAGGATCAATGAGGACAGGAAAATTGAGCCGCTAGGCGAAATCATGAAAGTGCAGATCAAAACCGTAGCTTCAGACAACAGCTACATCCGTAATGAAAAAGCTACTTCCTTTGAATTTTATCCCCGAAAAGAGGATATCCAATATTGGGAAAAGTACAAAAAGAATGGTATTGAAGTATTATTGGTGATTTATGACCAACGAAATGATACCCTTTATTGCAAAAAGGTTATTGATGCCGACATTTATGTGGGTAAGGAGAATCTAAAAAAAGGCAAAAGGAAGAATACTAATGCCGTGACCTTTCATAAAGCGGATAATTTACTTCAACCGGGTGGCAGTGATTTTAATGTTAAGTTTTCAAATAGCTTTAAAAGCAGGGTGGCATTCGGTATTAAGGAATACCTACTGACCAACTTTCTAAAATACCAGCAACA